>WRBZ01000041.1 GCA_009784305.1 Synergistaceae bacterium | reverse complement strand
CCGCCGATCAATATAGCCGATACCGAGATAAGCCCCATGTAAAGCGGCGCTTGGTAGAGCTGAACAAACCCGTAGCTCTGTGAGTATATAATTATTCCAACCGCTCCCATTATTGATGAAATAATGGCGCCAATCAGGCGATAACGGTTGACGTTGAGCCCCGAAGACAGAGCAAAACGGGGATTAGCCCCGCAGATCATCATGCCCAGCCCGGTACGGCTACGCATAAAATACCAAAGCATAATGCAAAACAAAGCCGAAGCGAGGAGAAGTCCCGTAGGAACTTTCAACGTACCGATCTGGAATGCCCAGAGCTTGTCGAGCAACTGATCCATGCGCCCGTCCAACACGATCGTAACCCGCAATCCCTCTGCAGCATATGGCCAAACCATCTCAGGGCTCTTATATGGGGATATCAGCCAAAAGATGCACATAAGAGAAACGATGGAAAATCCAATATAAGTACCGACCGTCATCTCCTGCCCTTTTACCCGGTTAAGGAGCTGTCCGTACAGATATCCCGTCATGAGTCCCAGAGGGATCGCGACCGCAATAGAGAAGAAAAGCGCGGAAAAACCGGCGAATTCAAATTCTATAGCCAGCGTCATTGCTATAAGCCCGCAAATGATCCCGAATGGAAGCCCGAAGTTCGGTCCGCTTCCTGATTGGGTTGTTGGAATCATGGCAAGCACCAGTAACAGGTTCATGCCAAAACGGGTCAGCATCGATCCGCCGAGCTGTCCCATGGGAAGGCCGAGATAATACGCTCCCAGCAGCAATCCTGCCAAAAATATGGAAATAATCAGTCGGGCTATACCTATTCTCTGTAGCATTTACGCAGCCCCCTCTTTATGACGATTGTATTCTCCCGCCATCATCAGCCCGAAATCTCTGTCGCTGTCGTTGGGAACGAGTATGCCCTCGACATGCCCCTCGTAAATGATGACTATGCGATCGCATATTGAGCGCAACTCCGCAAGCTCCGAAGAAGTCATTATGATAGTCAGCCCCTGCTCCCTGTTAAGTTGTACAAGCAGATCGAGAATCAGCTTTTTAGCGCCAACGTCGATTCCTCTCGTTGGCTCGGAAACGAACAAAAGATCCGGACCCAGCGTCAAAGCCCGTGCGACGCATACCTTTTGCTGATTGCCTCCGGAAAGTCGCCGTGTGTACTGAGTTGGTCCCATACAGCGTATGTCAAGATCCTTTATCATCTTCATCGCGTGTTCACGCATCTTCGATGAGTTTAGAAATTTAAACATGTTTCCTTTCATGAAATATCCGAACGCTTGGGTTGCGGTCGCTATGATGTTGAACTCAATGGAGTCCTCCAGCATTAATCCTGTGCCGCGGCGATCCTCGGAAACAAATGCCATATTATGCGCCAGAGCGGCGCGGGTATCGTTTAATTCAATGGTTTTCCCATCCTTCACGACATTTCCCGTCGAGGGGAAAAGTCCCATTATCCCGTTGGCGATGCCTATTTTTCCCTGACCGGCCAATCCGCCGATCCCCATTATTTCGCCGCGCCGAACCTCCAGAGAAACGTTCTTTACCACTTCTCCGGGCATTTTAACGTTTAATGAACTAATAGTCAGGATATGGTCATCCTTAAAGTCCTTATCAGGTCGCGCATACAACTGTCCTGATTCAATCTTCCGCCCTACCATCATTTCCGCGATAGCCTCGACAGATGTATCGGAAGGTTTCATAGCGGCGACCTGTTCACCGTCTCGGAGGATGACGATTGAGTTTGATACTTTCATGACTTCGTCCAGTCTGTGGGTGATGAAAATTATTGATATGCCTTTTGCGGCGAGCGTCTTCATTGCGTCAAGAAGCTTCTCAGCCTCGGACTCGGTCAGGACGGCTGTGGGTTCATCAAGTACCAAAAGTTTTATGTTTTTCTTATCAAGCTCCCGCGCGATTTCCACAAACTGCATAAACCCCACGGGCAAGCCGGCTACCGGTAAGTATTCGTCCACGCCGAGCCCGATAGTGTCAAGAGCTTTTCGCGCGTCGCTGCGCATCGCGGGTACATCCAGCCAATTCATCGAAGAGCTGAATGTTTTACCAAGCAGGCTTTCCCGCGTTAGTTCGCGATTCAGTTTGATGTTTTCTGTGATCGTAAATCCGGGCAGCAACATGAATTCTTGGTGGACCATGCCGATGCCGAGTTTCATAGCTTCTTCAGGCGAAGATATTTTAACGGGGCTTCCCTCGAAAAATATTTCACCATCATAACCACCCGTATTGTGGATGACGGGCATTCCAAACAAAATGTTCATCAGCGTTGATTTCCCGGCCCCGTTTTCTCCCACCAATGATAGAATGTTTCCCGTCGGCAGGTCGAAGGAGACGTTTTTCAGTACGCGGTTGCCGTAATATTCTTTGGCGATGTTCTTCATCGAAAGATTTAATTCGGACAAAGAATCGCCTCCTTTCATAGCTAAATGTGTAATACAGGGTTGCTTTGATCAGCAACCCTGCTCAACGTATCTACTCGTTAATCTTTAAACTCACTACTTCTTGGCAAATATTATGGATTCACCTGTTACCAGCAAGTAGTTGGGCGCTTTCTCGGTATCTATAGGACGAACGTTGACGTTTCCAGCCACTTCTTTGAGTGCGGCTACGGCGCGCTCGATGTCCTGCTTTTCTGTGAATTCGCCGTTGGCGAAAGCCATTCCGTAGGCTGCTCCGGCGCGGATGAAGGACATTGCAATGGGCGCAGTCCATGTTGAGATGCGACCGTCCATGTTGCCTTCATGCACTTTGTCCGCAATAGCCTCAATTATAAAGGGAACATTGCCGGCTTTATCAGGGGGAACACTGATACCAAGAGCATTGGGCAGTGCATGATAGGGGCTTGGGCAGCACTGTTCCGGATAGATAGCGCCTGTCCTCATAACGGATTTGATCAATGGATCCTGCATTCCACAGTTGGTACTGAAAAACGCCGTATCCTTGCCGTATTTATCGACCTGGCGCGGTGTGTCCTCAAGGACAAACATTTGGGCTCCAGCCACTCCGCCTTCACCGGTTGGGTCAGGAGCGTTAACGAACACGAAATCAAGTCCCAATTCCTTACATTTCTCCTCCATGATTGAACGGCGCTGTGCAAGCAATTGCATGGCCATATGGCGCGGGAAGGAAATGTGTACGAATGTCTTCGCGCCCATATCTTTCGCCTTCTCGACGATGCTTGTGCCTCTTCCAGGCTGATCAATCTCGAAGAGAACATCTGCGGTTCTTGCCATCATGAAAACTTCTTCATGAACTGTTCCACAGATGAAGGCGATGTCATCGCGAAGCTCCTTCACTTTGTTGATTCCCGCTGCGGTTCCAGGTACGGCCTGACAGACGATGATCGCCTTTACGTTAGGGTCGGCAGCAAGGGAAACGATTTGGGAGATTGTCGTCTCCTGCTCGTCCATGAATCTTTCCGGGTAAGTCACGTGAAGAACATTGTCTTTGCCATATTTCGCAATCATCTCTTCAGCGGCTCTGTATTCTTCCTCGTTCTGAGAAACCGTCCCCGTCATGATCCCTATCTTTGCCGCAAACGCTGTCGAAGACATCGTCAGTAATAAAACAACCAACAACAGAAAACTTAAACGTTTCACCATCAAAAAAACACCTCCTATATAATTTTCCAGCTCCCTTCATTCACGGGAGCGCTGGTTTAAAAACTACGCGTGCTGCAATGCATTTAACTATTTTTCAGATGATTTAAAATTACGAATATAAGATACTTTAACCTATTTATTTTATAAAAACAAGTGCGCTATATGAAAATAGAAAGAAAAAGAATCCCAATTGAAAAATGGAAATCGAACCCCGTCCTCTTGACGTCTTGGAATTCTACTGTATAATTTCCTGCATTATGGTTGCCCGGGTGGCGGAAATGGTAGACGCGCCAGATTCAGGTTCTGGTAGTCGCAAGGCTGTGGAGGTTCAAGTCCTCTTCCGGGCACCAATTGTAAACACAAGGCTTCCGATTTCCTCGGAAGCCTTAAATTTTTCTCAATATTCTTTTGTCTAACACTTTCTGTTATCATCCTCAAAGGCTTAACAAACATGAACCAGCCAACTCCTTTCTGTTGACACGTTTTTCAATAATTCCCATATTCTTAACCTCATCCTCAATTTCAAAAGGTAGACGACCATAGCAATAACAACCCCTCACAATTTTGGCCAGAGACGGAGAAATCATAAGTGACGCAGCTTATAATCTCGACTCTTAGCCCCATAATTCCATCAAGCCTTTTACCTCGTGCCCCTCTAAAAATTTTTTTCTCAGCCTGCATAGATGTCCTATATTTCTGGATTTTAAAATTATACTTTTGACGTCTTCCCACAAATAAACGCCGAGTCCCTCGTCATAATCGCTGCAATAAGTAGAATCTACGTCGCCGTATGTGTTACCACCTGAAAAACAAATAGATAACTCTATATAGTTTCTTCTTCCTCTTGTAGTTTTTGTCGTTATTTGATACAGACGCTCGCTGTAGTCCGTTATACCTTCAACAATAACTTCTAAATCGATGGTATTTTTGAAAATATAGGCATCTTGGATTTCTTTCAATGCATTCAAACCACGTACGTTATATTCTATGTTAAGCCATGACTTATCAGGCTTATCATTTTTCGCCTCAAGCCCGTAATAGTGTGCTTGATACTCCAATATCAAATTCTTAAGCATGAACACGCAACCTTCCTTGAGACCATTATGGGAAAATGCTTAAGACAGGCTCAAACCTTCAATCCGAATTGGCGCAGACAAACCTGAAAATCACTTTCATCGCTTTCTTCGTCATCGACGTTGCCGATATCTTCGTCTTCTTGTTCTTTGTCTTCGCATTCGTCGTCGAAAAAACACCTCGGGTCGGCGCCGGCGGCAAAGAGAGCCCTCGCTACCTTTAAATGATGAAAATAGTAACGCATAAAAGAACACATTGCTTCTTTCAGAGCTGTATTGCCGTATTTGTTCTTCGCATTGATGTCAGCGCCGGCTTCGATGAGAATAACGGCAAGCTCGTCCGCATCACATGCGCGGGCAACCAATAAGAGCGGAGTGTTGCCGCAATCGTCACAGGCGTTTACATCCGCCCCTGCCTCTATCAGCGCACGGACAACATCCGTAGTATACGAGCGGCGGTGATCGCGCCAATCGCGCATACAAGCAAGTATCAGGGCTGTTTCACTTTTTCCCTTGCCCCGCGCGTTTATGTCCGCTCCCTTGCCGATAAGAAATTGAACCGCGTCCTTTGTGTTGAAGGCGGCGGCGAACATCAAGGGCGTGTACCCATACTCGCTTCGCGCGTTAACGTCTGCCCCGCGCGACAGCGCTGATTCGATCTCCACTGCGCCCCCCCAGCAGGCGACCGTCATAAGATCTAAGTCAGCCTTTCTCCGGGCAAATCCTTCATCTTTCTTTTGATTTTTCGAGCCGAAAATTTCTACGATTGCATCGAAGAGATTTCTTAGCAGCGGATTTTTCCATGATGTATTTATCATACTGGTCTCTAACCAGTAGTATACGGATGATGTATTGCCCTTGGCCTCGATATCCGCTCCGGCCATCACAAGATATTTGATCGCTTCCAGAGCGTGAGGGTGAGTTATTGCATAGCTGGCCAGCAACTTAAGTGGAGTCAAGCCTTCGTCGTCGCGGGCGTTGACATTCGCCCCTGCGTCGATTAAAACTTTCAGCATTGCGCATGAATCGAAATATCTGCCCCAGTCGTCCGCCAACCTGTGCATTGCCGTACAACCTGTATGATCACGCGCATTTATGTCGGTTCCCGCGTCGATAAGTAGTTTGAGAGCCTTCGGAGAAGCTGCGCGCCTGAGCACCATTACAGCCTCTTCGTAATCAACTCCCTTTTTCTGTTTCTGATACCGTTTTCGCAATATGTAGTGTTGAAGAGAACGAAATTCTCTGTTATCACTATACCCAAAATGTACATAGGTCAGTTCCGCGCCCCCGGCGGTCGGGACGCGAGCCCCTGCCTCATGCAGCATTCGCAGTATCTTCGCGCCGGCGTCAAGGCGGCGTTTGAGTTCTTTCGCCTCTTCATTTCCATCGATCCCCTCGGGGAAAATATTTATCTGTTCGTGCCAGGGAACTTCGTTCACCGTTTCCAGGTCAACTCCGGCTTTCAGCAGAACTTCAACGGCGTCGGCGTTATAGGCCTTGATAGCCGTGTGCAGTGGACACACTCTTTTATAAGCTACTGTACAGTCCCCGTATTTATTTACGTTTATACCCCTGTCCACGCAGGCCTGCACGACCTCCGACGCGCCATACCGCATCGCGGCTTCCAGAAAACTTTCCCCGTCCTCGTCCTCAAGGGACAAATCCAAATTGTTTTTGACGGCGTTCGCAATTGCCCCCGCGCTGTTTTCGCTGAATACGCCTTTGAAAAGGCGGCCGGGTTTCAATCTTAATTTCTGCAGATCATCCGTCATTCTGTGTGCGTTTTCTTTAGACCTTTCCAGTCGCATGAGTCCCGGATGTGCGCCATTGGCAATGAGAAATTTTACGACCTCGCCAACCTCGCCACATTTATTTGAAATGAGCGCTCGACCGTCTTTATCAGCTGTTAGAGAGGTTGAGCCGCTTGTTTCCTCCAACCCTTCGGCTTTAGCCTTCTCTGATTGAACGGAGCGATACAGCTCGAAAAGTATTTCCTGATAAGTGAATTTATCGAGTTTGTGGTCGTCACCGCACCAGTACCAGGTCATCCAATACCATACACCGTTGCCGCGGTCATCAAGCGCGTGGAAATCGGCGCCGCTTTTCAGAAGAAAGCTGAATGTTTCAGCATTCCAACAATAGGAACCGTAGTTCATCGCCGCCGACATCAGAGGGGTCACCCCGTACCTGCCGCGCGCGTTGATGTCAGCCCCCGAGTCCAGAAGAATTTGCAACATGGTGTTGGGGTTGAAATAATATTCGTCGTCGTGGTAGTAGGCTATATGGTGCAAGGTAGTCCAGCCCGCCGCGTCTTGCGCGTTCACGTCCGCGCCTGACTCGATCATGAGCCTGAGCGCCTCCGGAGATGCGGCGTGCCAAAGCGCGCCCGGCCGGGTTCCATGATAAGGATTGG
>WRBZ01000040.1 GCA_009784305.1 Synergistaceae bacterium | reverse complement strand
ACTGAGCCAGGAACTGAACCAGGTACCGAGCCAGGCACTCAACCCGGAACTGAGCCAGGAACTCAACCCGGAACCGAGCCAGGAACTGAACCCGGAACTGAGCCAGGAACGGAACCCGGTACAGATATAACTGATCCGATGGTTCCTCTTGCTGATATACCTGAAGTACCGATTCCTCTGGACGATGTACCTAAAACCGGAGAGTCCAACGTGCTGAAACTCCTTTGGATGGGTCTTGCCTCTTCGATTATGGCGTTGATGACATCAATCTTCATCAGACTCCGTAAACGAGAGGAGGATTAATATCTCGTTGCGAAGTAAAAGGAGGAAGGTAAGTAATAGCAGTAAAGTTGCCAAATTGTTGTTTTACGCTGGCATTGCTGGTACGATTTGCTTTGCAACTTTAATAGCGATTTACCTGATCACGAACAGGCAGGAGGAGGCGTATTACGCCTCCCTGCCTGCTTTTTTTGAGATAGAAGATGGACATACTGTGAATATGAACGCGGAAACCGAACCTGTGGAAAAAATCAGGATGCCAGCTATGGATTTTGAAGCTGCTAAAAAGGAGTTTCCGGATGTCGCAGCGTGGATCCGGATTAATGGCACGGGAATAAATTACCCTGTTATGTATGGCGCCAACAATGAATACTACATGACTCGCCGTCCGGATGGAAAGAAGAGCCGAAGTGGTTCGATATTCATCGATTACCGCAACGCACCTGACTTTTCGAACCATAATACCTTTATCTACGGCCACCATATGAGATCTGGGGCTATGTTCGGAATGCTGAGTAATTACAAAAACCAGTCATATTATGACAAGCATCCTACTGTTTCCATTTTCACCTCAAAAGCGAATTATGAACTCGAATTGTTTGCCGGGTACACATTCAATCAGCAGGAAGAAAAGCAGTCAATGAAATTTACGGATGCGAAAGCTTTGGATAATTACGTTCGTAGCGCTAAACAGCGATCAATGTTCAAAAGTGACGTTGAAGTTAAATTTGGCGATCGATTGGTGACTTTATGCACATGCGAATATAGTTTTGATAATGCAAGGTTGTTTATCGTGGGAAAACTTGTTGAAAAAGGCTCCTAATTTGTGTTACATATAATAGCAATAGCAACGCAACAAATTTAATACTGTGAAATATTTTAGCGTGAAAAGAGTTGTGAATAATGGCAAATATATTTTTCGGTATACTTAGCAATACTCATATCAGCAATAGCATTGACAAATGGATTAGCATTGCAGGCGCTCCGGATATTTTTTCGGAAAGAGACGATCACGTTAATAAATACAAATCGAAATTGCTCGGAAAATATGATGTTGTTTCCATAGATGAAGCTTTAAATCATTATCCCGATGCAGCTGTTTGGATTACATACCCCCAAGTCGGATACGTAGCGAATATGTTACTCAAAAAACTACCACCGGAAAGAATACATTTTCTTGAAGCTGATTTAGAGTATCGTAAAGGTTGTAAGTATTTGGGAAACTTTTATCTTTATCGCGAAGATTCTTTTTCACCTTGTTGTGTGACTGGTCATATGCCGGTTGTTAAGGTTTCTGGATCTGTCCAGCAGAGGATGAAACAATGGCAAAACTACATGGAAAAACTAATAGATGCAATTCAATGCGACAGCCCAAATAAATGCCAGAAATGTCATATGCTTAGTTATGGATTTTGGCGTAAATCGGTAAAGCTTAACACGTTAAGTTTCGCAACAACTAACAAAAGCGATGTCTGTAACTTTAAGTGTATCTATTGCTTTGCCAATAATAGTCTGGAACGTCTTGCACATGTTACAGACAGTCTTTCCACTTATGAAATGTTACAGCAGCTTTCGGAAATACATGAGCTCAATACAGAAGAGCTTACTTTACTGATTTCGAATGGCGAATTTTGTGCTAACAAACATTGTGATGAAATGCTTGACATATTTTTGAAAACAAAATGGAATATGGATTTGACATCCAATTGTTCAATATACAAAGAAAAGCTTGCAAACCTTATGGAAACCGGCAGAGTCGTATCAATAGTAACTTCGCTGGACGCAGGAACCCGTGATACATTCAAAAGAATAAAGCAAGTAGACATGTTTGATAAAGTTCTTGAGAATTTTAGAAAATATCCAATGAATAAAACAAAATTAAATACAAAATATATTTTCCTTGAAGGTATAAACGATAACGAAAAAGATGTTGATGGTTTTTGCGAAATTGCAAAAGAATTTGGCAGCATCATAATGTTCTCAAGCGACCTTACCAAGCCGTACACAGAAAAAATGAGAGAATTGGCCTTGAGGATGGTTAAAAAGGCTAAAGCTGATGGCATTAAAATTAATGCAGGCGGCAATTTTCTTCACCCGCAGGATGCTATATTTATTAAGGAAAGCTATGCAAACGCATAGGAGGTAATACTAATGGCTAACATATTTTTCGGTATCCTTAATGAGGATCATATCGGTAATAACATTGACAAATGGATAAGTATTGCCGGCGCCCCGGATATTTTTTCAGAGAGAAACGATCAAATTGAAAAATACCAATCGAAATTGCTTGAAAAATACGATGTTGTTTCCATAAAAGAAGCCTTAAAGCGTTATCCCAATGCTGACGTCTGGATAACATACCGTCGTGTCGGGTGGGTACCAAATTGGTTAGCAAAAATAATACCGCCTGAAAAGATACATTTTTTGGAAGCGGATTTAGAGTACCGCAAAGGCTGCTCATTCTTAGGAAACACTATTCTTTATCGCGAGAATTCTTTTTCGCCTTGTTGCTCAATCGGACAAGGACCGGTTGTTAAGGCCTCAGGCCCTGTTCACGATAGATTGACAAAATGGCAGGATTTTACTACCGAATTGGTTGACGATATCCGGCATGAAAGACCAAACCAATGCCAAACATGTCATATGCTTTCATATGGATTCTGGCGTAAATCGGTAAAACTCAACTCATTCACTTTCGGAGCAAAAACCCGTGACGATGTATGCAATTTTAGCTGCATCTATTGCGACCATGCTAAAATTAGAGAACGCTTGGAAGAAGCTACTCCTGGAAACAGTGTTTATGAAGTGTTACAACAACTCGCGGAAATACCGGAGTATAATACGGAAGAACTTTCTATTCGATTTGGTAATGGAGAGTTTACTGCCTATAAGCACTGTAAAGACATACTTGACATATTTTTTATGAAAACAAAATGGAAAATGTCTATGGTTTCTAATTGTTCCATATACAATGAACAAATTTCAGAGCTTATGGAAATCGGTAGAGTTAGATCATTAGTAACATCGATTGATGCGGGAACCCGTGAAACTTTCAAAAAAGTAAAGCAAAGGGATATGTTTGATAAAGTTTTGGAAAACTTGAGGAAATATCCATTAAGCAAAACACAGTTTGCCGCAAAGTATATTTTTCTTGATGGCGTGAACGATAATGAAACTGATGTAGACGGGTTTTATAGAATTGTACAAGAAATTGGCGGCTTAATAATGTTATCAAGCAACAAAACCACTCCATACACAGAAAAAGTTAAAGATTTGGTTTTAAGGTTGATAAGCAAAGCCAAATCTGACGGTATAAAAGTTAAAGCAGATTCCACATATGTAAATCATGCGGATGAAATGTTTATTATAGAGAGTTACGCCAACGCATAAGGTGAGAGCCTTTTACATTATTACAAATGGGGACGCCATACACGGCGTCCCCAACGGTTTTAAATAGTTAAACTCCCTGTCTTGATCGTTTAGTTTAGCCCTGACGCGCTTAGAAATTTATTTGCGTTCGGAACCGTAAGAAGTGGTTGTCCCCCGGTATTGTATTACTAGTATTTGCAACATCATCAAAGATCGAATGGACATAATTAAGCGCGAAAGTGAGATATGAGTTGTAACTGTACTCCACACCAATTCCCCACTGAGTGCCATTAACGTTACTTATACTGTTGCCATCGTTATCAACAGGGTCGATTATAGTATGATAGGCGAAATAAACCCATGATCTCCATTTATCGTTCCACCTCTGAATTGCCCCCAAACGCCAGATCCTCGTGTCATGCGCCCAATGATAATCCCTTACAGGATTAATTTCGAAATCTCCATCACCGTTAAGAGTCCAAAAATCTTTTCCAATAAAGTCATAACCAAGCCACAAGCTGGTGAAACCTAATAAATCCTGGCTGATGTCTAATGCCAGCTTGTAAGCGTATGGGCTTTTGTTCCATTCTACAGGAGGGTCGCTGTTCAATTGGTATTCACCAATAGATCGCTGACCGTAATAAATACCTTTTAATTCTATGTCATCGTTAAATTTAAACCGGAGGCCTCCAAAGTATGTAAAGAGACTGTCTACTTTGTGCTTGTGTTCATCAAGGAGAGAATACTCTATGGCAACCGAACCATCGTCGCCCCACATATACTGAAAACCGATGTCTAATCCCACACGTTCCGCAATCTGTATCTCAGCGATTGCTGCCGTTTCCCATACGCTAGCGAATGCGCCCTTCACTACCTCAAGGTTGGGTCTATGGACAAGCATCCGGAACGTCCCCAACTCGAAAGACTTACGGATACCAATTGCTTGGAATTCCCTATCCGTTATATAAGACATATTGCCAAGGTCACTGATACCTCCAGTACGGAAGTAGTATGGGCTCTCCCAGTCCCAGTTGAAGATACCGACAGTCATGTATGTACCAAACCACGTTGGGAATTCCACGTAGAAACTCTCAGCCCTGAAGGTATCATTAGCGCGTTCGAAGCCCGCCTGGAAGAACATTTCCTCGTTTTCGCCGAACCAGCGGTTGAAATAGATGCGTGCCCTCTTAAAGTTGAAATCGCCATATCCGCCATATAAATCATGTTGCCACAATTCGACATCCATGATCAAAACGCCGCTCAAACGCCAGCCGCTCAGGCGTTCTTTAAAAATGGCGATACTGGGGTTTAACTGATCGAGTTTAACTCCCAATGCATCAAGCTCATCTTTAAATTCGTTGAAGAGCCTCTTCAGCGCATTCATTTCTTGTATGTCCGCCTTATCCAAGTCTATTAAAGGCAATGTACGGGCAATAACAGCAGCTACCTCGAAACGGGTGGCAGGTTGCCTGCCTTTGAAGGCGCCGTCGGGGTATCCGGAAATGACACGCTCTGCTAATAGCCATTCGAGATCGTCGTAAGCCCAATGCCCCGAAGGCACGTCAACAAACGGGTTGGTTGCAGCAACCACCGGAGCAGCGAATGCAAAAATTACAAACGCTGTCACAATCGCAGTTGACAAATGTTTTCTCATACTGATACACCCTCCTTGTTAATTTGCTACTTTTACCGATGCTATTATTGTGGATTTGTAACTTATTTTGTGTATTATATTGAGTTTTACCGAAAAATACAAGAGGGAATATTTATAAAACCCACGAAAAATCAATCTTCATGGGTATCATAATAGTATGAAATATGATGGTGAATGACTTTCATTTCGGAGAATCCATGTAGAATCTATAATATCATAATATGTTGATATAACTTAATTGATAAATTGATAATTGATTGATAATAGGTTGAAAATTGAATAATAATTGAATAAAAATTGAAAAATTATTGATTTATAATAGATTAAATATTTATTAAAAATAGTTTTATATTGGTAAAAATTTGATTGAAAATTAATTGGATACCTTTTTACGAAACGCCGGATTAATCTTTGATATAGCAGCATATGTCAAATACTA
Organism: Synergistaceae bacterium; assembly: GCA_009784305.1. Taxonomy (GTDB): domain Bacteria; phylum Synergistota; class Synergistia; order Synergistales; family Aminobacteriaceae; genus WRNQ01. The sequence continues at coordinate 1,615 of WRBZ01000040.1, read as the reverse complement.
CAACTTAATAAAAAAAAAGACCTTGCACTGCAAGGCCTATGTGAATGATATATTTATATCTTGTCAAACAAGAGTGGATTGCTCTTTTCTTTAATTAAAATATTTCACTGCAGAATCAAACAGCTTCATGTCAATGTTTGCACTTATGTTTTTATACAAATTCCCGCCAAAACGCTCTGAATGCCCCATTTTGCCGAATACCCTGCCGTCAGGTGATGTTAATCCTTCAACCGCCATTAATGACCCTGCCGGATTTATATCGGCTGACATTGACGGTGATCCGTTGAAATCCACGTATTGGGTCGTTATTTGGCCATTAGTCTGTAATTCGGCGAAAAGCTTTTCCGGACATACAAATCTTCCCTCGCCGTGAGATATGGGAACATCGAATATCTCCCCCGGGGTTGTTCCAGCAAGCCAAGGAGACTTGTTAGATACAACGCGTATCTTTACGACCCTGGCTTGATGCCTGCCTATCAGGTTATGTGTTATAGTCGGAGCATCCGCTGAAGGCTCGATTATTTTCCCGTATGGAACTAGTCCTGTTTTTATGAGAGCTTGGAAACCGTTGCATATTCCAAGGATCAGACCATTACGCTCATTAAGAAGCTTGATTATTTCTTGAGCTATATACGAATTTCTCAGAAAATTAGCTATGAATTTTCCGCTGCCGTCAGGCTCATCACCGTTTGAAAAACCACCGGGGATAAACAATATTTCCGATTTCGACAGAAGGGATGCGAATTCTTTTATTGATTCCCGCAAATCGGATTGTGTTCGGGTGCGCAGTACAAAAACCTTGGGAGATGCTCCTGAGTTTTCGGCATAAGCAGCTGAATCATATTCGCTGTTGGTTCCGCCGAATACGGGGATTAAAACTTGTGGCTTGAGCGTTATTAATTTGGGAGCGGCATTTTCGTGATTAATGCGAACCTCCTTTATCAAGCTCACAGTCTCTTCTTTACCCTGAATGCGGGCATGAGAAGTAGGGAAAACACCCTCCAGTACGGAGTCATAAACCTGTTCAAGTTTATCAAGAAATATCCTGTCATTTCGCAACACGATTTCAGGGCAGTTCTTGCCATTCCCAGGCTGAGTTGTGCCCAAAAGCTTTTCTTCACCGACTTCGGCATCGTTTTCAAGTTCCAGGACGAACGCGCCATATTTTCGTGTGAACAAATTCTCAAGTTTGATGTTTTCACTGAATATGAAACCGAAACCGTTACCTATGCACATTTTGAATACTGCTTCAGCAACTCCACCCATAGAGACAGCGTAAGCGGATATTACTTTTCCTGAGTTTATAAGGGAACGAACTTCATGCAGGATTTTGCTAAAGGAACCGGCTTTAGGCTTAAATGAATTTTCATCATATTCGGGTTCAAGAAGAATAACTTTAGACCCCGCTCTTTTGAAATCGGGCGAAATTAACTCATTTGCATCGGAAACGGTTACTGCAAACGATATCAGTGCAGGAGGGACGTCCAAATTTTCAAAGGTGCCGCTCATTGAATCTTTTCCACCCACTGCAGCTATTCCCAAGTCAAGCTGCGCCGACAGAGCGCCTAAGAGAGCCGCTGCCGGTTTTCCCCATCGTTTGGGGTCAGTCGGCCTT
>WRBZ01000039.1 GCA_009784305.1 Synergistaceae bacterium | reverse complement strand
GGCGCTTGAATTATTCAAGCCGTTTGTCATCCGCCAGCTTGTGGAACGCGGACTGGCTCCAAATGTAAAAAGCGCGAAGCGCGTGATTGAAAGAGGCAAAGAGGAAATCTGGGGCATCCTTGAGGAAATAGTGAGAGACCACCCCGTATTGCTGAATCGCGCCCCTACGCTGCACAGGCTTGGAATTCAGGCATTTGAACCTGTTCTAATGGAAGGAAAAGCTATAAGGCTGCATCCGATGGTATGTACGGCATTCAACGCTGACTTTGACGGAGACCAAATGGCGGTGCATGTGCCACTTTCAATAGAGGCGCAAGCTGAATCCCGTTTGCTAATGCTTTCCGCGAACAACCTGCTCTCGCCGGCAAGCGGTAAGCCCGTAGTAACTCCAACGCAGGATATTATACTTGGAATTTATTATCTGACGAACATGCGCGATGGAATGAACGGCGAAGGGATGCACTTTTCATCGATAGACGACGTACTATCGGCATTCAGCCATGGCACGGTGCATGTAAACGCAAAAATTTGGCTGAGAATCGGTGAAAACTGGAATTCCACCCCTTCAGGCTGCCGCAAATATCGCGGAAAAAAGAACTTTATAATAGCGGAAGAGAATGAAATCGTAAAAACTAAGCCTGGGTCCATGGTGTTTATACAAACCACACCGGGCAGAGCTTTGTTTAACAGCGTTCTTCCTGAGGAATTATTATATGTAAACGACCAAATGGATAAAAAGAATGTCGGTAAGCTTCTTGATAAAGCATACGACAGAGTTGACCGCTCATCAATAGTGAATACGCTTGACGCTATAAAGAAACTTGGATATCACTGGGCGGCTAGGAGCGGAATAAGCTTCGGAGTAGGCTCGATAATAATACCTGAGGACAAATACTCAATAACATCGGAAGCCCGTGACCAGGATGTAAAACTCAAGAGCGAATATGAAATGGGGCTTTTGACTGAGGACGAATATCTGTTTCAGAAAGAAGTTCTATGGGGAGATGCAGCTAAAGCTGTCGCTGACAGTATAGTTAAAAATATGGAGTTGGGTAACCCGCTTCACATGATGGTGGACTCTGGAGCTCGCGGAAGCCGCGGGCAAATGGGACAAATGGCGGGAATCAGAGGGCTTGTGTCAGATCCTTCAGGCAGGATAATTGATTACCCAATAACTTCGAATTTCCGCGAAGGAATGGATATGCTCGAATATTTCATTTCCACTCACGGAGCGAGAAAAGGCCTGGCTGATACAGCGCTTAGAACGGCAAAATCGGGTTATCTTACCCGGCGCCTTGTCGATGTATCCCAAGATTTAATAATCACTGAGGAGGACTGCCATACCGAAAAAGGAGTTCTTGTGCGCCCACTCAAGAGCGACGGCAAGGTCATGATCTCTCTTGCGGAGAGAATTGTAGGCCGTAACTCCCTTGAAGATATAAAGGACGGGAGCGGAAAACTTGTCATTGCAAAGAATGAGCTTATCCTCAATGATCATAAAGCAAAAATGATAGAAAAAGCTCTCGAAGAAAACGGGAAAGAAGAATTATGGATAAGAAGCCCGCTTTCATGTGAATTGCGTAATGGAGTATGTCAGAAATGCTACGGAATGGATCTGTCCGCGAGACGGGAAGTCCCAATAGGTGAAGCTGTGGGAGTTGTTGCAGCGCAGTCTATTGGAGAACCGGGCACACAGCTTACGATGAGGACATTCCACACAGGAGGCGTCAGGCTTTCCGGGGAAGATATCACACAAGGCCTTCCAAGGATCGAGCAATTATTTGAAGTCCGCCGCCCGAAGAAAATAGCGTACCTTGCCGGAGTGGACGGCGTCATATCTGAAATACGGATATCCGACGGAAAGAGGAAAATTTTCATTATTCCGGATGGAGTGGATGATCCGGAAACGGAGACAACTATAATAAATATTCCAGCGATTCAGGAACTTAACGATGAAATACGCGAAGGGGTACACGTTCAAAAGGATACCCGCCTTACGGAAGGCAGCGACGACCCGCAGCAGCTTCTCGAAGTAAAGGGGATCGAAGCCGTTCAACAATGGCTGGTAGACCAGATACAGGATGTTTATCGCTCACAGGGCGTCTCCATAAACAATAAGCATATTGAAGTTATTCTGCGCAAAGTTGCTCCTGTGAACCGTGTCCGGGTCGTTGAGGAAGGGGATACATCGCTTGTCGTCGGAGACCTTGTTTGGTTGCAGGATATAGAAAAGGAAATGGAAGAAATAAAGCAGGAAAACGAAACAAGCATAAAGGAAGCCATAGAAGTATTCTCAGGGAAAAAATTCAAGGGTACGTTAAGGCAGAACGACGAGTTATCAAAATATGCAGGAAAACCTCTTGATAGCGACATAATACGGGAACTTGCAAAACCTGAATATCAGGTAACTCATTTTATCATCGAGGACAAAGGGGAAGACATTATAGTAGTCGTTGGGGAGGCAGCTTTCCGTAAACAAATGGAAGGGCTTGAGCTTATCAAAAAGTTTAATTCCAAAAGCGGCGTGGAAATAAAAGAGGGCGAAAAACTTACAGCCAGCCAGCTTAAATTGATAACGTCATGCAAACCTCAAACGGTTTTTGTACGCGACCATGCTATGTTGGAGGCATTCGTAAATTCCGCGTGGCTTGCGGAGGATATAAAGGATGACAACGGAAAGTTGATTGCGCAGGCAGATTGCGCGATAACGCTTAAAACCCTTGAAAAAATACGCAATAAGGATATAAGGTCGATCCGTAAATGGAGCAATGTTGAGAGGGTAGACGTTCTTGACGTTCTGAAAACGGACCTGATGAACGGAGAATTCTGGGCAAAGCCTCTAAGTAAAATTATCGATTCAAACGGGGATGAGGTATCCAATATTCCGCAACTGGTGGACGGTTCAGTCACGCGCGGCCTCATAGACGGGGCTACTATGGCAATTGAAATAGAAGTTGATGACCAGAAGAAGATCATCACGCGCCAAAACCTGCTGTTTAGGGTCATAAGCCATAAAGTTGCGGGAAAAATCCTCCTGGAACCGATAGTGGACAACAAAGGGAATGTAGTGATCGATGCGGGAAAAGATATCAACGAAGCGGTTATTGAAGCTATTTCCGAGCTTGCCCCTTCGGAGCTTGTAGTTCGTTCTATAGGCGCTAAATCCGAAGAAAAGCGCTTTGTAAATTGTTTCTCTTTCGTTAGAAAACTACGTAAGAACCCCGAATGCCGCCCGTTTATTCACGGAGTTACAAAAGCGGCGCTTGCCACTGAAAGCTTCCTGAGCGCGGCGTCATTCCAACAGACAGCCCAAATTCTTGCAGGCGCTGCTGTTAAGGGACAGATAGACCCGCTTCTTGGGCTTAAAGAGAGCGTGATAATAGGTCATCTCATTCCGGCAGGGACTGGAGCCGCGAAATTCAGAAAAGAACAGCCCGCTCCGTCTAAAACAACTTAAACGGGCTATTGATTGGGGTTTAATAAGATATATTATTGACAATTGTAGTTAATATTAGTAAGATTACAATTAATATAAGTGTTTGATATAATTACATTTAGATGATTTAACGACCTTGGCGGAGCGAAAGGGGGTTGAAGAAAATAAATGCCGAATCACTCGTAGATTTTGAGATTGGTGCGGAATCCTTATTAAAAGTCAAAATCCAGTATTTTGGATCTATCAGAATGGCAGCTCATAAGAGCGAGGAAAAAATGGAAATTGCCTCGAATTCAACAGTGTATCAACTGTTACAGGGGCTTGTTGACTTATATGGAGAGAGCTTTCGGGAGGAGATATTCCAGGAGAGTGGAGAAGGACTCAGAGAGGATTTAATGGTGACGGTAAACGAAACGATCATTAAACATGTGAATACCGCCGAAGTCAACCTGAAACAAGCGGATGTGATAGCGTTGTATCCCCTTTTCCCCGGCGGAGGATAATACCAATTCGCATAATAAAACAGAAGCTCCACGTTGTTACGCTTTGCAAACGTATGCTTCGTTGTTTCAGGAGGAGCAAAGCGACGGAGGTGCCAGCGAGCCTCAAGCGAGCGATAGGTATTGCTCCCCTTGCGTGAAACAGAAGCTTCGCTTTGCGACGTAGGTCTATCTACGCCTTCGCGGCGGGTCGCAATAGCCGCATCGCATACGTTCGTTTTCAAATCGGTATAAAGAAATAGAATATGTACCAGATAATAATAACTTTAGGTAGGTGGAAAATTTGAATGCATATACCGGAAAAATTCTCTATGTAGACTTAACTACAGGCAGCTATCGAACTGCCAGCTTTGACGAAACGTTGTCCAAAAACTATATCGGTGGCACAGGTTTTGGGGTAAAAATGCTGATTGACCATCTCAAACCTGGCATTGACGCGCTCGACCCGGAAAATCCGCTGATTTATGTTTCAGGAGCTGTATCAGGAACAATGGTGCCCTGCACGGCTTCAAAATTCGGCGTATTTGCAAAATCACCGGCAACGGGATTTTTAGGTGAGGCGTACTCCACCGGGCGGTGGGGCGCGGAGCTGCGAATGGCAGGTTACGATATATTGGTCATCACGGGAAAGGCGAAAAAGCCTGTTTATTTATGGATAAACGACAACTCCGTACAGATCAAGAACGCGGTGCATTTATGGGGCAAGACCACCACTTGCGAAACCGAGGAAGCGATACGCAAAGAACTGGGCGATCAGGACATCCGCGTATCGTGCATTGGCCAGGCTGGTGAGAACCTGTGTAAATTTGCCTGTATTATCAACGATCACTACCGCGCCGCCGGCAGGACCGGGCTTGGAGCGGTTATGGGCTCAAAGAACCTGAAAGGTGTTGCGCTAAGGGGTACAAACAGCGTAACCGTCGCCGAGCCGGATGAGCTTGTGAAAATGTGCAAAGACCTGTATGAACGTGCCAAAGGGCCGGCAACAGTCAAATACCGCACTTTGGGTACGGCGGCAAACATGTTGACCATGAACGCCCAAGCTGCGCTGCCAACAAGAAACTATCAGAGCGCGACTTTTGAGAACGCGGAAAAGGTCAGCGGCGAGCGTATCAAAGAGGAATTTGTGGTCAAAACTCAGGGTTGCTCGGCATGTCCGTGCCGCTGCGAGCATATTGCCATAGCTAAGGAAGGCGAGTATAAGGGCGCTGTCGCCCGTATCGAGTACGAGCCCCTTATGGCGATGGGGCCGCATTGCGGAGTTGATGACCCGAACGCCATCATCAAGGGAATTGAAATCAGTAACCAATACGGAATGGACGCCATTAGCATTGGCATCGTGGTTGGTTTTGCGATGGAGTGCTACGAAAAGGGGCTTATAACCAAGGAACAGACTGGAGGGCTGGAGCTGAATTTCGGCGACGGTCACGCGATGGTCGAATTTGCCAAGATGATTGCGCTGAGAGAAGGTATCGGCGATGTTTTTGCGGAAGGCTGCAAGGGCGCCGCGAAAATAATCGGCGGAGGTTCTGAAAAATTTGCAAACCACATCAAAGGGCTTGAAATGACCGGCTACGATATCAGAGGCCTTAAAACCGCAGCGCTTGGTTACGCCGTATCGAGGCGCGGGGCTGACCACCAAAGGCATGGCAGTTACGGTCACGACCTCGGCGGCAAGGTTGATCGCTACAAAGCGGAGCCCGCCAGAGGCAAGATCGTCATGGCCGATGAAGACCTGTACTGCATTTTAGATTCGATAATAATCTGTAAATTCACGCGCGGCATATGGAATGGTCCTTATGACGATATTGCCCGTGTCTATAGTTTGGTCACCGGTATACCGATGACCGGCGAGGAGCTTAGAAAAACAGGCGAGCGCATAAGCAATCTGGCGCGTCTGTTTAACATACGCGAGGGGTTGACAAGAAAAGACGATACTCTTCCATACAGAACAATGAATGATCCTATTCCGGATGGAGTGGCGAAAGGCAGCTATGTATCACAAGAAGAGCTTGACCTCATGCTGGACGCCTATTACGAAGCCCGCGGCTGGTCGAACCGGGGAGTGCCGTCGGATGAGAAATTGGATGAGCTTGGCCTCTCCGATTATGCGGCTATCGCAGCGCAGGCTCGCTAACAGGAAGATGGAGGCTGATTTATTATGCATAAATTTGTAAGCGTTGATATCAAAAAATGCTCCGGGTGCCGCGTCTGCGAGTATATTTGTTCCATGGACAAGACCAAGGCTTTTAACCCTAACCACTCCAGGATCCGTGTTTCGAGGTTGTACCCGCATACTAACGCCGCGCTTAACTGCAGGTTGTGCGAAGATGCCCCCTGCGTGACCGCCTGTCCCAGAAAAGCTCTGACGCAAACCGAGGAGACGGGAGTGATTGCCGTAAACGACAATCTCTGCAACGGGTGCGGTTGGTGCGTCAAAGTCTGCGATTTCGGCGCGATCGCTATTGATCCCAAACCAACGGTGCGCATATGCGACCTATGCTCCGAACGCGAGGAAGGTCCATGCTGTATCGAATGGTGCCCGGAGGAGGCGCTTGAATTGACGACAAACGATATACTCGCGCAAAAAGCGCGCATTGAAGCAATTCAAAGGCTGGAACAAGCATCCGGGGAAAACCGGTAATGATAGATTATAACGCCGCCGCAAAGATATTGGACGAGCTTATGCTCGAGCTGATTGAAAAAGGTATGGCGATTCCTTCTCATGTGGCTGACGACCTGAAGTCGAGTCGGTCTTTGGCAAACATTGGGCTGAAAAACCCCGATGACGCCAACATAGCGACGAAGACCATGATGTACCTTGAGAACGCGGAAATGAACCTGCTATCGCTTGCCGAAACGGGCGTAGGCGTTGAATATGCCAATGAGTGGCAAAAAAGGATCAACGGAGCGTATAAGGAAGAAGCTGCGAAAAGCTCCTCAAGACCCGCTCCCAAATTTGTGACGGGCGTGCCCAAGGGAAAACACTGGGTGCGCATTCAGATGACCGAGTTGGCGGAAATCAAGGAACTCAGTACGCTGCTCGGCGAATATGCCCTTTCAGCCATTGAGCAGGAAGACGGTTATATGCTGATACACGGAGAGAAAGAGAATGTATCCGCTTTTCTGAAGGCAATTCGTCAGATCATAGGAAAGAATGGTGAGTCAATATGCAAAATGTAAGGGTTCATGATGCCGGGAAAAACGAACCTCTCCTGGCAGACCCAAAGTTTAAACACAGGCTGAGCGATAGCTACAGCGCCGCTACGATGAAATTCTGCTACCAATGCGGCACATGTACCGCTGCTTGTCCTATTGCAAAAATTCTAAACATATACAGTCCGAACAAAATCATAGAGCTGGCAAATCTTGGGGTGCGGAATCTGCCGCAAAGCAACGCATTTCTGTTTTGTTCCGCTTGTATGTTGTGCACAAATGGATGCCCTCAGGGCGTGGGGGT
>WRBZ01000038.1 GCA_009784305.1 Synergistaceae bacterium | reverse complement strand
TCCTTTGCCCGTAATCGGAGAAAAATTGGTAAGTACCATGTCTGCTCTTTTTATGAATAAATAGTTTAGGGTGATAAAAATGCTAACTTGCAGAGTAGAATCAAAGGATGGACGTTTTAAACCATTTGATATCGGAGGCAACGATCTTACGGTCATAGCCGGTCCATGTTCGCTTGAGAGTTACGAGCTTGGAGTTCAAATCGGAGAGATAATGCGCGATATTTGCGAAGAACTCGGCTTCAAATACATCTTCAAAGCTTCTTTCGATAAGGCCAACAGGACTTCAATAAAAAGCTGGAGAGGGCCCGGCATCGAAAAAGGGCTCGAACAGTTGTCAAAGATAGGAAAAACACTGCAAGTCCCAACTTTGACCGATATACACGAAGCATGGCAGGCGGAAGCCGCAGCAGAAGCTGTAGATATGCTTCAGATACCAGCTTTTCTTTGCAGGCAGACTGACCTGCTTACAGCCGCCGCAGTAACAAAAAAGCCCGTAAATATAAAAAAAGCGCAATTCTTAGCTCCTGAAGACATGCTGTCCGCGCTCAACAAGTGCCGGGATTCCGGAGGCAGCGCCTGTTTGTGCGAAAGGGGCTCTACGATGGGATATCACCAGTTAGTCGTGGATATGAGAGGGCTCGCCGAAATGCGCGCTTTTAACTGCCCGGTGATATTTGACGCGACACACAGCGTGCAAAAACCGGGCGCAAACGGCATGGCAAGCGGAGGAGACCGCCGTTTTATCCTTCCATTAGCACGGGCGGCAGCAGCTATAGGTATTGATGGGATTTTTATTGAAACGCACCCCAACCCGCCGGAAGCGAAATGCGACGGCCCGAATATGATCCCCACCGGTCGCGTTAAAGAATTCCTGACTCAGATAAAAAAAATTGACGCCATTGTCAGAAAGGAGATTGGTTTTACAAAAATCGACTTCATGGAAATATAGACTTAACCTCACTACATCAGTTAAAGTGTAATTTTAAATATATTTGAATAAAAGGGGCTGATTTGATGGATTATTCAAGAGAAGTTGAAGAGATGATTTGTATTGCCAAAGGCGCTAAACATGGTCCTGCTCCCATTCCGGCTGAAGGACGCTGGGTGAAGGCAAGGGAGATAAGCGATGTTTCAGGGCTTACGCATGGCGTAGGCTGGTGCGCTCCACAGCAGGGAGCATGTAAGCTTACGTTGAACGTAAAGGATGGAATCATTCAGGAAGCCCTTGTCGAAACACTGGGATGTTCGGGGATGACTCACTCCGCCGCTATGGCCGCTGAAGTATTGCCGGGAAAAACTATCCTTGAAGCCCTCAATACGGACCTCGTTTGTGACGCAATAAATGTCGCGATGAGGGAACTTTTCCTTCAGATAGCTTATGGACGCACACAAACCGCTTTCTCCATAGGCGGGCTGCCAATAGGAGCCGGGCTTGAAGATTTGGGGAAGGGGCTTCGTTCCCAAATTGGGACAATGTTCAGCACGAGCGCTAAAGGAGTGCGTTATCTTGAATTGGCGGAAGGCTACGTACTGGAGCTTGCTCTTGATAAGGGTAAGGAGATAATAGGCTACAAATTTGTTCACCTCGGAAAAATGATGGAAGCCATCAGAAAGGGCGTTGACCCTAAGACCGCTTATGAGAAAAATATCGGGACCTACGGTCGTTTCGATGAAGCCGATACGGTAATTGATCCGCGTAAGGAATAGGGGGAGAACAAAATGATAACTTTTGAAGGTTACGACAGAAGAAAAGCCAAACTTGATGAGGAATTGAAAAGACATGGCATGGCGACTCTTGAAGATGCAAAGGATCTTTGCATGTCCAAAGGGATAGACGTCGAAAATATAGTTAGAGGAGTTCAACCAATAGCTTTTGATAACGCCGTTTGGGCTTATATCCTGGGCGCCGCAATTGCGATAAAATCCGGCGCAAAAAACGCAGTAGTAGCTGCTGAAAGAATTGGGGAAGGCTTGCAGGCTTTTTGCGTTCCGGGCTCCGTCGCGGAACAGCGCGAAGTTGGGCTTGGGCACGGAAACCTCGCCGCGATGCTTTTAGGAGAAAGCACGAAATGCTTTTGTTTCCTCGCGGGGCACGAATCATTCGCCGCTGCCGAAGGCGCGATAGGAATAGCGCGTACAGCAAACAAGGTCCGCAAGGAAGCTTTGAGGGTCATTCTCAATGGGCTTGGAAAGGATGCTGCGTATATAATCAGCCGTATCAACGGATTCACTTTCGTTGAGACTGAGTACGATTACGAAAAAGGCAAGCTGAATATAACCGGAGAAGTAAAGTTCTCGGAAGGCGATAAGGCGAAAGTCAAAGTTTACGGTTCCGACGATGTCAGCGAAGGAGTCGCGATAATGATCCATGAGGAAGTGGACGTTTCTATCACCGGAAATTCAACTAACCCCACCCGTTTCCAGCATCCGGTAGCGGGGACGTATAAAAAATGGGCAATGGAGCATGGAAAGAAATATTTCTCAGTCGCTTCTGGAGGCGGTACAGGACGTACGCTGCACCCCGATAACATGGCCGCAGGCCCGGCGTCTTACGGTATGACCGACACAATGGGAAGGATGCACAGCGACGCTCAGTTTGCGGGCTCGTCCTCCGTACCCGCGCACGTTGAAATGATGGGGCTTATAGGAATGGGGAACAATCCCATGGTTGGAGCTTCGGTTGCAGTCGCCGTTGCAGTACAGGAAAAGACAGGGACTAACGATTAGGAAAAGATAAAAACAAAGGGAACCTCTAAAAATTCGATTTTTCGCTGTTTATAAGCTTATATCGTTTTTCTAAAAAACTATTTTTAGAGGTTTCCTAATGTAAATCAAATAGTACATGTAACATTGACCTGTGCGTCGAGAGTATCTCTGCTGACTAATGCGCCGTCTTGGAACAGTACTTCGACGGAGCAGCCCCAGCTTTTCGGATAACGTGCGGTAAATTCTTCGTCGGCAACGTAATCAATCCGTTAGAGTATGAGTTGTGAATTGTCATTTCTCCACTTCATCAAAACAGGTCCCGCCTATGAATTCGCGCAGTACCGAGTTGTTTGGGATATTATCCGCGCTCATTGATGGAATAAACTTAAGCATACCCTGCAAACGTAAAACTTCGCAAAAAACCGGCGAATCTTCCGGAACGGAATGAAAAAGGGGCATTATATAGTTTTTTATAACCGCAAGTTCATATGGGAGCGATGAGTTAAAAACCTTATCCGCCCTTCCTTGATAAGGGAAAATGTACTTTGCTGCCCCCGCGACGACCTTCGGCCATACGGAAAGAGTATTCTCGGCGCTGTAGCCCCTGGTCCTGTTGTCCCTTATTATCCGGCGCAGCAGCCTGTTATCGCCGGTGCTCGTGCGATTATACGGGTCAAGGCATACCCCTGTCATGGGAGCTGCAAATAATGTGAAAAGGTATTCCGAAGGTATCTGTCCTAATATTTTGTCATTGAGGCCGTGAATCCCTTCCATTATAAGGACGTCATCTTTATCGAGTTTTATTATCTTTCCAGCGTACTTTTTCCCTGAGATGAAATCATATTTTGGCGTTTGAACTTCCTCTCCCTTAATCATTTTTGACAGGTGATCCTTTAAAAGATCGAGATCCAACGCTTCCGGTACCTCAAAGTTTGGTTTCCCATCCGAACCTGCTATAAACTGACTTCTATCGAGGAAGTAATTATCCATCGGCAAGGTGACCGGGCGTTTCCCACAAACGTAAAGCTGAATCTTAAGCCTTTCCGAAAATGTAGTTTTACCCGAACTTGAAGGGCCTGCAATAGTAATGATTCTTGCTCCATTCCTCGAAATGCTTTCCGCGATTTCGGTTATTTCCTGAGCGTGAAAAGCTTCCGAAACAAGTACCAGGTGTTTCCCTTCCCCGCTATTTATTGTCCTGTGTAAGCTGTTCATGTAGCTTACGCCAAGAATCTTAAGCCAATTAGCATAGCCCAGGAACGCTGAGGATAATTTTTCCGTGGCATAAGTGGAGTAGAATGACGGTAATTCCATTCCTTCATATTCAGGACATTGTACGCACATGCCGGAGGCAAAACGGAAGATTTTAAATAGATTCAGATGTTTTGACGATTCAACAAGCGGTGTATAAAAGAATCCGTACAAATCGCCAAATGAATATACATCAACAGGGTCAACCCAAGCCAACCCCAAAAGATCCGCAAATTCTTTCTGTTCCTGCTTTTCAAATACGGAACGCGCATCATTCATGGACATCATTCTTTTTTCAAATGGGATATCCTTGCTGACAAGGTCTTTAATGTAATCAGACAAACGATTTACATCTTCGTCCGATATACCCCCTCCGTCCTGAAATTCCCAGTAATAGGCTTCGCTTATTGAATGTTTGAGGGTTATATCCCTCCCAAGCAGCTTTCTGCATGCTATAACAAGCAAAAAACTCAAAGAGCTGCAATAGGAAGCAGAATTAAGGCTTCTCATAAAAAATCCACTCCTTTAAATTACGTTTTATATTTAATGAATACTTTGTCTTTGACTCACCCTTTGCCGTAAGGTGTGCGAGTCGGAAAAAGCGTTTCGAAGTTCACGATAAAGCTCATCGTTTAAGCTGTGATTTGCATTGAATACTCGTGCAGCTTTTTCAACGCATAATTCTATATCGCGAGCAAGCCTGGACTCATCACTGAATATCATCGGCGGGCGCACAAATTCTTCTAAAAAAACGGTCACCCTTCTGCCGTATAAATCCCCGCAAAAGCCTGAAATATGAACTTCTACCCGAGTCTCCTTCACATCTTCAAACATAGAGGGAACTCCCACAAACAACGCTCCGGCTCTCCAGCCAATATCTGTCAACACCGACACTACATAAACACCCTCTGCGGGAAGCATTTTCTCCGCTGAGGTCAGAATATTAATGGTTGGAAATCCGATTTTCACGCCCCGGCCTTCTCCATGCACCACTATTCCGCTCAATGGACATGGGAATTTCAACGCGTTTCGTAAATCATTAATTCTACCATCCCTTAACCATTCCCGTAAAACGCAGGCGGAAACTTTATTTCCGTTTTCAGGCCCGTCCTGGTACTTTAATGTTTCAATTATCGAACATAACAAAGCTTTATCAATACAAAAACTCCTGATAAGAAAGCCATCCCCGCTGGCGTTTCGGCCAAACCTGAAATCTTTTCCTACAACTATCCCACTGACCGAGTATTCTTTTGCCAACATTTCCAGAAAATCTTCCGGGCGCATGTTGCAAATTTGTTCAAACGGCAGTTTTATAACTTCAGGTATCTTTAAAAAATTTGCTTCGGCGCTCTTTTCATAATCGGAAAAAAGAAGTTTTACATTCTTGTCAAAGTAAACGTCAGGATGTGGGGAAAATGTGACTACAGCCCATTCTGTATTATTCTGCCGCGCAAGTTTCCCGGTTTCTTCCAAAAGAATACGATGCCCGGCGTGAAATCCATCAAACGCTCCTATTGCCGCTATCATTCATATGTCCTCATTATGTTGACGCGGGGATGTAGGTATGGAATTTCTTCTTCATCTCTGATTTCCGCAAATCCAAAAAGTCTTTCCCCGAGCACCGCGACTTGTTTTGCGTCAGTTACTCCCGTAATATATTCTCCCGCCCCGTTCAATTCAACGCTTAGACCGTTTAAGAGGCGCGATTCCGCTTCAGTATTCAAAAGGATACGATTATAAAATGCTGCTATGCTTTCCATTGGCAATATTTTTTCGCTTGACAATTCCTCCAGGTCAAGCGCGTCACTAACGGAAAAGCTCCCTATAGAAATCCTCTTCAGCTTCCTGATATGCCCTCCGCAGCCCAACATTCTCCCTATATCGCGGGCAATGCTGCGTATATAAGTTCCCTTGCCGCAACGCACTTTAACTTCAAATTCACAATCCGAAACCGGAGATGTCCTTCTTATATCATGTACAAACACGGAACGGGCAGGAAGAGAAAACTCCATTCCCGCATTTTCTTTCTTTATCGAACGCATTATTTTGTGAGCGGGTTTTCCCCCAACTTTTACTGCGGATATCTCGGGCGGGGCCTGCATTATTTCTCCTATAAAACTGTTGAGAATCGAATCTACGTCATTTTCATTTATATTACGCGCATCTCCGCACTTGACTATTTCCCCCGAGGCATCCGCAGTATCGGTTTCTGAACCGAGGCGCACGACCGCAATGTAAACTTTTGGCAAGAGCATGATGTAATCTGAAAGCCTCGTCGCGCAACCGAGAAGCATTACCAACAACCCGCAAGCTGTAGAGTCAAGCGTTCCCGCATGTCCCGCCTTTTCTTTAAAATAGCGCTTAACGCGCGTTACGCAATCGGCACTCCTTATTCCCTCAGGTTTGTTCAGTAACAGAATCCCACTTGTCATACTCTTCCTCAATCATATCAAGAATCATTGGGATAACTTCGCTTATAGGTTTATCGCTGGTTGCGCCTGCTGCAAGTTCATGTCCTCCGCCGCCAAGTTTTCTTGCCATTTTTCCGGCGGAAACGCCTCCTTTGATGCTTCGAAAACTTATTCGAACATTCAAGACTTCCTCAATTAATAGAATCGCAATTTCTACTCCATGAATAAATAACAACTGATTGACCAAAAACTCGGTTTCCCCATGGTTTGCGCCTGTACAACGAAAATCATCAAGAGTAAGGTATGAGAATCCTATTTGTTTTCTATCTCCAACAAGGCGCATCTTTGCCATTGCAATACCCCAAATATGCATTCCTTCTATGGTCCTGTTGCCCAGAACGGCAAGGCTTATAAAATTTGAGTCTATGCCTCTTGCCAGAAGATCTGCAGCAGCATGATGAGTGATTGTTCTTGTATTGTTAAAAGAGAAGTTTCCAGTATCCGTCATTAGTCCGGTATATAAACCTACAGCAATCACCTTTGAAATTTCCCAATCCTGCGATTTCATGAAACTCCAAATAACTTCAGATGTAGAAGAAGCTTCCGGCTCAATGTGATAGTATGTACCATACTTCATATTGTCGGCATGGTGGTCAATGTTAATTATTTTCCATAGGCCATGCAGGCCCCCGACAGTCCTGTCCAACGTAGATGTATCAACACAAATAAAAAGCGGCGCCTCATCTTTATAATTCTCAAGGTCAATCCAGCCGCTTTTTTTGTAATTTTCTATGAATGGTAAAAATTTATAGGATATAGGAACATGACTTGCGCCTCCCCAGGAAACGCGCTTTCCTCTTTCAATCCCTGCGGCGTAAAGAGCACATGCAGATCCTAAAGTATCGCCGTCAGGCTTTATATGCGAGAGTATATACCAATATTCATGAGAATCAAGAATTCTCTCTATCTCTGAATAGCATACCTCACTGCCCACTGTCGTCAACCACTTTCTTTGATTCCGCGGCAAGCGAATCAAGCAATGAATCGATCCGCCGGCCGTAGTCCTGACTTCTGTCTATGCAGAATTCAAG
>WRBZ01000037.1 GCA_009784305.1 Synergistaceae bacterium | reverse complement strand
GCTGTATGTGCTGAAGTAAGCGATACCACCATTTTTCAGCGCCTTCACGCATCTTTTCACAAGGTTGATAGCATCCCCCTTCAGAGCAGATAAGCCATTTTGAAGGCAGAGCACCGCGTCGAATTCGCCTTCAAAATTAAGCTCGTGGGCGTCCATCGTCTCAAGGCGAATGTTAGGGAATCCTTTCAGGTACTCTCTTCCAAAGTTCACCGACTCTTCGGAGATATCTATTCCTAAAAAGAATTTTGCGCAAGAAGAGATTTCCTTAAGAATTCGTCCGTATCCAGCTCCGGTTTCCAATACTTTTTCAGCGCCATACAAACGTTTCCGGACGAAATCTATCTCCTTATCCAGATACTGTTTGACGCGCTGAATTTTCGTATCGTAAACCTGATATAGTTTTTGAGAGTTCAGTTTTTGTGCATAATAGTTTTTGCTTTTGCCGCACATATCGAAACCTCCTATATAAAAATTACAGTCTTAAGATATTATTGAAACACATACATCGACCCATTTTTTAGCTCCTGAGCTTTCGTAAAGCTCTTCGCAGGAGAGCCTGACGGAACTGTTCGCACTTCCGCACGCAGGGTAAACCGTATCGAACCTCTGCATGGAAACGTCAAGGTATACGCTCACTCCATCTTTTGCGCCGAAAGGGCATACCCCTCCGGCCTGATGCCCGGTATTTTCTTCGACACTATCAAGTGTGAGCATCCTTGGTTTTACGCCAAACTCTGCCTTGAATTTTGCTCCATTTACTTTCATATCTCCTGCGGTTACAATAAGAATGCAGCCGTACGGTGCATCAAAGGACAAAGTCTTCGCTATTCTCGCGGGCTCCACTCCTACCGCTTCGGCAGCAAGCTCAACAGTGGCGCTTGAAACGTCGAATACTTTTACCCTATCGTCCAGGTTAAACTTTTTAAGATGAGATAAAGCTTTATTAAAACTCATGTTCACACCATCCTTAATAATCCAGCGTCATAAAAGATGCCCTATCGCTTTTTAAAGGCAGCTCGTATTATAATAAATTACATAATATAGTAATGGTATTCACCATGCAATATCCATAATTCTACACTTCTAACAGAAGGGGGCGTAAACTAAATGAGAAGAAAGGACAGAGAGGTCACTGACCCGCAGTTTATTGAAAATGTGCTTAATAAAGCGCTTTACGGCAATTTGGGATTGAGCGATAACGGAGAGCCATATATCGTTCCGATGTGTTATGCATGGAGCGAGAATAAAGTATGGTTTCATTGCGCGAACGAAGGGCGAAAGCTGGATATAATCCGCGTAAATCCGAAAGTTTGTTTTCAGGTGAGCGCGGACACCGAGCTGATAACTGCGGAGAACCCATGCAATTATGGAATGTATTACTCCTCTGTGGTAATTTTTGGGACGGCGTCAATACTTGATGATAATGAATCAAAGTCCGCAGCGCTTGTGAGATTGATGCGGCATTTCAGAAAAGGCTTTACATATAATTTTACGGAAGAAGAGATGAGAGACATTTGTATAATTTCCATAGAACCTTATGAAATAACATGTAAAGCGAGGGTGAAATAAAAGCCGATGTTGAAAAAAGCGCATGAATTACACCAAAAATTTTTCGTCGCCGATGCGCATAATGATATTCTCGGTAACGTATTGCGCAAGCGCAGCGAGGGGAGAACCAAGGTCATTGAAACGGATTATCTTGCAGACATGAAGAAGGGGGGAGTAAACCTTGTAATATGCTCTCTGTTCATAAACGATAGGTTTCTTCCTGAAATGTCGCTTCGTATAGCCTTGGATCAAATAGCCGCCCTTTACGAAGATATGAACGAAAGCCCCGGCAAATTTTGTATATGCCGTTCTGCAGCAGAGATAAAGTCCGCTGTTAAGTCTGGAGAAATAGCGTTTTTATTGTCTTTCGAAGGAGTGGAACCGCTTGGCCAGGACATTTATCTTTTAAGGACATTTTACGAACTCGGCGTAAGAGGTGTTGGCTTAGTATGGAGCAGAAGAAATTACGCGGCAGACGGCTGTTACCTTAACCCAGTGGAGGAAGGGCAAAGAGGCGGGCTGACTCACTTTGGAGTGAACCTGCTGAAAGAGATAGAGCGTTTAGGCATGTACGTTGATGTGAGCCATTTGAATGACGAGGGCTTCAATGACGTGGTAAAATTTTATAAGCAACCCTTCATGGCCTCACATTCCAATTCGAGAAAGCAAACGCCTGTAATGAGGAACCTGACCGATGAGCAGATAAAAGAAATAACTTCACGTGGAGGTTTCATCGGAATGAACGTGTGCAGCGGGTTCTGTGGTGATATGGAAAAGGAAAAAATAACCGAAAAGCATTTATTCTTACATATTAAGAAGATGCTTAAATTATCGGCGCCCGTTGGATTTGGCTTTGATTTTTGCGATGAGCTCCGTAAACAATACCCAAAACGGCCGGAAAATTATGACGCAATGCCAAATTACGCTTCTTCAGTTAAATTGACCGCTCTGATGCTCGAAAATGGAATAAAGGAATCGGAAATTGAAAAAATCCTCGGAGGAAACCTTTTAAAGTTTATCGAGAAAGTTGTTAAATAACAGTAGAAAAGCAATTCACAATTCACAATGCACAATGCACAAATAATAAATAAAGCATTGTCATTGTGCATTGTAATTCGTATTTTTAATCAGAGCTATGATTTCGTCTTCGGAAACAGGAGTGTAATCTCTTACTTCGATGCCTACATTTATGGCAAGAGTGTTGCGTTGGACGTTGTATACATAATCAAACAACGTGTGTACGTGTCCGCATAAAGCAAGGGTATTCACTTGCTGAACCATGCATGGGTCATGCGTGAGCATGGCTTTGAATTCCCCAATTTGAATATTGTCTATTCCTTTGACCGATACAAAACCCATATCCATATAATCTTCAGCCGGGAGCTTATCATTATTGCCCAGTATTAAATGGAATGGGGTATTGCTATTACTTATTCCCATTTGATCAAGGACTTGCATGTAATTTATTTTTGTCAAATTCATGCTATTTTTCCCCGTAATGTCGCCAAGAATATATATTTCCCCGTTTCCTCCCACTTTATTTCTGAAATTATCAATTATCTTACAGTGCATTTCCTCAACGGAAGAAAAAGGGCGGTCGCAATACTTCATTAAACCTTCGTCGTAAAAATGCAAATCGCTCAAAAAATATTTCATCATTCGCTCTCCTTCTGACTATTTGTATATAGTCAACATCAGTATAATAATAATAACACTTTCTGTAAAAAGCGGAAGAATAGATAGTAAATCCTTACAACTTGAGTGTTTAAAATTTTTATTCGGCAAATTTGACAACTGCACAGTTTAAGGTATAATTTCTTTTTGTTGGCAGTTGGGGAATGGTGCAATGGCAGCACGCCTGACTCTGGATCAGGTAATCGGGGTTCGAGTCCCTGTTCCCCAGCCAATGAATAAGTTTAGGCCCCATCGACTAGCGGTCCAGGTCGTAGCCCTCTCAAGGCTAAAACACGGGTTCGAACCCCGTTGGGGCCACCAAAACTACAAATAACAAAATAGGGGGCGGCAGAAAGCCGCCCCTGCAATTTTAAATTAGCTTTTTAGTTTCAGTGTCTTTATTTCAGCTTGGCTTTGGCGTCCAATGCCGGCTTATAGTTTGGGTTGATCGATAATGCCCTGTCATACCACGTTCTGGCATTGTCATTATTCTTCATTTTCCGTGCCGCTTCACCCGCTTGATAGGCTGCGAGGTAATCGCCTGCGTATGATCCCACCAATTCGGTATATGCTTCGTAAGCTTGCTTCCAATCAGCGCTTCTTTGTGAGTTGACGAGCCTTTGGGCGTTGACGTGAGCTATACGCCGCATATTCTTCTCGCCGGGGTCGAGAGAGTAGGTATTAATAACCTTTGCGGGGTCAGTAGAAATGTTTTCGGACTCTTGGCTGGAGTGAACAACCTGTTGCTGCTCTATAGGTTGTTCAACAACGGTTCCGCTAACGGTTACGCTTACTGGAGGCGGCGTGGCAGTGGTGGTTGTCCCGGTGTCTATAGTTTCGTTTCTGACACGCGGCCTTGAATCAGCAAATTTAATGTTTTTTGCTTTGGCGGCTGTTATGGGTTCAACTTTGTCACCGCGCTGAATCATATCGGATTTGCTTGGAGGGGCCAAACTGCATGTGCTGTGAGCGCTTGAGACTTGATTGACCTTTATCACTGCAAGAGGTATCTTATCTCTGCCTATTATTTCGCCTCTCATATTTGTGATTGATCTGCCTTCAGCAAAAACAAGGTATAAATCACCTTCTTTAGATCCCAAATTGGAACCGATATCAATCACCACTCCATCAGAGGATTTGGAAAGCACATGCAAATAATCTCCTCCAATTTCGCCTCTGACCACACTGGACAAACGTTGAACTGCCTCCGCTATAGCTCGTGATTGAAGCCCTCCGAACTCCGATTCCGCATAAGTAAATCCCGCTATGTAAACCGCGCTTGTATCATTTTTTGCACTTCCGGATTCCGAAATCGCTAACACGATTTCACTTGTTTCGACTCTTACTACACGTATATCTATTGTGGCCTTTGCCTCGCGGTTTCCTCCTCCAACAACAGCGCCCCCAATGCGGGGGATAGGAATGGGTATAGCGCCGGCAGACGCTTTTTCGCTCAGTTCGGTAACAGCACCAAATATCATGTATTGCAGGCCTTGGATCCTTCCTATTTCAACAGCAGTACTCATGTCAACCAATCCTGACATGTTGAACTTTAACTCTTCGCCTAATTTTTTTATCTGTTCCCGTTCAAGTATTGTAATTGATGGCGATCCGGCAAGGGAACGCGTAAACAAGTCTGAAATAATTGAAGCTTGCTGTTGAGAAACTCCGGGAGCTTTGCTTTCAAATCCGACCATTCCGATCCTAACTTTGTCGGATTGATCGCTTTCCGCCGGCACGGCATACATAACCAGTATTAAAAGTACAAAACATGAAATGAATCGCTTCATTGTAGATTAACCTCCCGATTGATCAAAATCTTTCTTCCATAGTCTTTACATGCTTCATCACAGCGTCGCGCGTCGCGGAAGCGAGTATTCCGCCGTGATCTCCAGCAGCAAACCCGCCATATTTCGTGATCAACCCGCCTCCGGCACGGTTTGCCTTCCCCGTCTCCGCCGCTGCGTAAACAACTTCACTGGTTGTGTTGTCAATAATGCGTATGTCGAGCGTCACATATGCTGTATTCGCTGCCGCTCCCGCTCCGCCTAATCCTGGAATGGGAACGACCCCTCCCCTGGTGTTATAGAAATATACTGTTACCGCGCCTGTCATAGTATATTCAGCGCCCTTTACCCTTCCCATTTGCGGAGCTGTCGATTGATCAACAAACTCGGACATTCCAAGTTCGAGCTCTTCTCTGACATAATTAAACTTTTCCCGCTCCATCAAGGAAAAAAGACCGGAATTATAAAGCTCTGTAGTCATCATCTCGGTTATGGCACCAGCGGGAACACTTCTATTATCGGTTTTGTTATCAAAAGCCCTGACCGCAAGCCGGGGTTTATTAAAATAGTTTGCCGCAAAAGCAGAACTCGCGAATAGAATTAAACACAGAACTAAAGAGTAAATTATTATTTTTTTCATGGCTCAAAAGCTCCTTTTATTCCAACATTCTTTTTGCTGCTACTCTCGCAGCGGCTTCAATTGCTTTTTGTTCGGCTTCGTCAGCGGTATAACCAACCTGTTTCCCACTGACGGTATCGGCATAAATCATCTGTCCGCCGGAACTCATTGCCATTATAGCAATAGATGAAGTTCCAGTATGAAGCTGAAATTCATTGAGAACGGACATTCCAGCCTCAAGAGTGGCCGTTATCATCGTGCTGAAGCCATATTGTCTGCCAAGGTTCATTATCGCGTTAACATCGCCTCTAAGCGCCGCTTCTGCCGCCTTATTGCGCCGTATCTGTTCCAATGTTGCCGGGTCTACCACTTTGTATCCATTTGAAATCAATTCTCTCGTCAGAATAGAAGCCACAGATGCCATGTGCTGAGCGGACGGGCCTTTAGTCAATATTGCGATCGAGCCTGCCTTGGGAATCGCCGCAAGTGAGGGAGCGCTCATAATAAAAAGCGCGAATAAAACTACCGTGAAAACCAGATACTTCGAAAAAGTTTTACTGCTAATACTGTTCTTCAATTTCTATATCTCCTTTCAATAATTTATGCAAAGGTATGTCCACTTGTAAAAAGTAAAGATTATTCTCCACTCTTTCAGAATGAATAGTCACTCCCGCAATTGTCCCTGATACTCTAGTCCTTTTTCTATCCTTACCGGCGGGTCTGTTCCCTTCCAAAAGTTTTTGACGTAAAATCAAAAGATTGCGCCTGGCATCGGTCAACGCTCCTCTTCTGCCAAGCAGCCTTCCTTGAGGCGTATCTTCAATAATACGTCCTACTCCTGTTGCCGTTGCAATACTTTTTTCCCGTACAACACGGCCGGAATCCTGTGTAACGCTAAGCTCTTGTACGTAACGATCATATTGTTCCTGCTGCTCTTTTGTCAATTCAGAAGCGGCTGCAGATTCAGTTGTAATGGATATAAACGTAAATGCAAGCGAAATACAGAATACAACGAACACGAAGGCAAATAACAGCTTTGAAGCTGCAGCGCCTTCATTCTTTAAATAATTTCCATCATTTATTACGTTAATGTTGTTATTAACATATTTGACTTTCATTCTTCAGCCTCCTCCAAACCAAATTGGTATTATTGAATTTCACCTTCGATAATATTTCCATCGATATTGCTTATATTTACCCCTTTATCCGAAAGGAATGAAGCAACCCCTCTCACGTTCTTTTCCGAAACAACATCCACTTCTAAAACACCCCTGCTGTAGCCGCGCTCATAAACTCCTCCGGAGCTTCCGGCCAAATCCCGAAGCCATTCAAGGATATCTTCCGATTCTTTGAAAGATACGCCCGTGATTTTGACTTTGACGGTAATACCGGGTACCCCGCCGCCTGAGCCGGATACCATTGAGTATGCCACTTTGTGAACGATACTGCGCGCCGCCTCCGGCGCCGCTCCCTTAACATCCCTGCCTCTGCTGTCCTTAAATCCACCCTTGAACGCTCTGATTGCAGCGTCTTCCTCGCTGAGCCCCTGGGTTATTTCCTCAATTTCCTGTGATCCGAGCATATAGGCCGTTTTGGTCAGAACCGCTTTTAACTGCACGGTGGATCTCACTCCATAAAGGTTTTGACCGGCTATCCTGATAGGTCCTGAAATACGACTGGCATATGCTCTACCAACAATAATCACATCCGCGTTTAGTGTACGCGCCGCATCCATTAACTGGGCAGGATCCCGGTAAGCATCCTCGGGGTCAATGTTCAACAGAGCCCGCGATTGATCGGGATCTACCAGCAGGTAGCCGGCCTTTTCAAAAACACTGAGGACGCTTCCCTCCGTTGTAGATAGAAACGGTTTGCGGTCG
>WRBZ01000036.1 GCA_009784305.1 Synergistaceae bacterium | reverse complement strand
GAAATGGAAAAATTTTCGTTGTCCAATTTAGCAAAATTATTGAAGAAAATAATAAAAAACAATATAGTGATAATCAATCCAAACATAAAAATCAAGATTTCAGCTCAGTAAACTAAACGGGACGTCGAAGCGCCACTCGCCGGCTTCGCCGTCACTGATGGAGAAAGCGACCTCGCGCGTCATTACGATCAACAGAAAACCAGCGAGGAAAGTGAGTTGTGCTCAATAAAACAGAAGCTGCGCTTTGCGCCGAGTTTCTTCATCAGCGTAGCGTGGCAATCGTTCCTCGCTGGCTCCCTAGCTTACCTCATTGAAAAGGGGGCGACGGCGTTCCCTACATGGTACTACATATAAATCGGAAATTTTTTGCACATCTCCAGGACTTCCGCGCGTGTTTTGGCAATTCTTTCTTCATTCTCGATATCGCAAACAACTTCGTTTATCCATTTTGCTATCTGCTTCATTTCCTCTTCTTTAAATCCGCGCGTCGTTGCCGCCGGTGTTCCTATGCGCACTCCGCTCGTTATAAACGGGCTTTGGGTATCAAACGGGACAGAGTTCCTGTTAAGCGTTATTCCCGCTTTATCGAGAGCTTCCTGAACCGCTTTTCCCGTGACGCTTTTGTTGCGGAGGTCAAGCAGCATAAGGTGATTATCCGTCCCGCCCGATATGAGATGGAAACCATAGGACAACAACGCTTCTGCGAGCGCACGCGCGTTTTTCAGCACCTGTTCCTGATATGTGCGGAACGATGGATCAAGAGCTTCCCTGAAAGCGACCGCTTTTGCCGCTATAACATGCATTAGTGGTCCGCCCTGTATCCCGGGGAATATCATTTTATCGATCATTTTTGCATATTGCTCCCTGCAGAGGATAAGACCGCCTCGCGGCCCACGCAGTGTTTTGTGCGTAGTGGATGTTACAAATTCACAGTATGGCACAGGGTCTTTATGAAGCTTTGCGGCAACAAGCCCGGCGAAGTGCGCCATGTCACACATCACCATTGCTCCTATATTATCAGCTATTTCACGGAATATTGACGCGTCAATCTCGCGAGGATAAGCGCTTGCGCCACAAACTATCAACCTTGGTTTATGTTCAACAGCGAGCTTTTTAACCTCTGCAAAATCGATCAAGCCGGTATCATGTGTGACTCCGTATGACACTATATTATAAAACTTACCCGAGAAATTCACCGGTGAGCCGTGAGTAAGATGTCCTCCATGTGACAGGTTCATTGCCAGTATAGTATCTCCCGGTTCCACAGCCGCAAAGTATACGCCCATATTAGCGGATGAGCCGGAATGAGGCTGAACATTTGAGTGATCAGCACCGAATAGTTTCTTAGCGCGTTCCCTCGCAATACTTTCAGCAATATCAACCACCTCGCAGCCTCCGTAGTATCTGGCTGCAGGATAGCCCTCGGCGTATTTGTTCGTAAGAATTGATCCCTGCACAGCCAAAACCGCCTTTGATACATCATTTTCGGAAGCTATGAGTTCGATCCCTTTCTCCTGTCGCTCCCATTCCTTGTTTACCACGTAGTAGATTTCCGGGTCAACGGCCTTGAACTCTTCATTGATATTATCGAATACCACGCGCTTTCCCTCCCTAAATAATTAATAAATCTAACCTATATTATACTATTATTTGAATAACTTATTTCATCATTCATTGATATAATCAATACATGCCAAGAAGAAAAAGGGATAAAGCTGTCGCTCTTAAATATGATAGGGAAAGTTCCCCCGCGCCGGAAGTAACGGCTAAGGGGTATGATTATGTTGCGCGAAAGATCGTTGAACTGGCAAAAGAAGCCAATATTCCCGTAGTTGAAGACGTCGCGCTTGTCTCTGCCCTTCTGTCTCTCGAAGTGGGAGAGGAAATCCCGGCAAATTTATATCAGGCCGTCGCAAAAGTCCTGACATTTTTATATAAACTGGACAAGGATAAACTTGTTCGCAGATGAGAGGTTTTCTCCTGTATGATTAATGGCGCGGAAACTGGAAAACTGGGCGAAGATTTTGCCGTTCAATACATCGAAGGACTCGGTTGGGAGATTTTTGAAAGGAACGTCTCATTCTCATCCGGTGAAATAGACATAGTAGCGATGAACGGAGAACAGCTTGTCTTTGTTGAAGTCAGGACGCGCACTGATCCGGACGGAATACCTGTTCAGACTGCATCGGATTCTATCGGGCCGAAAAAATTGCGTTCGCTTGAGCTTGCAGGCAGGTGTTACGTGAAAAAGCATTGTTACGAAGGAAATTGGAGAGTAGATCTGATTGCCCTGACTTTAAAGAGTGAAAGCAATACGTTCAAAGTTGAACACATACGTAACATTGCCGGCACAGGAGGCAATGAGGCGGATTTTGAGTTCGCCGCAGATAATGAGGTCATACCTGAACCTTTGAGCATAGAGAAAATTGAGCCCGTCAGCGGCTGCGTGATTAACATAGGCGGAGTTACGCTGCATGGAATTGAGGCGATAGGCGTAGAAGTTGAAGTTGAAATAACGGGCGGCCTTTTTTCCATTTCGATAGTCGGACTCCCCGATATATCGGTCAAAGAATCCAGGGAAAGGGTGAGGGCAGCATTAAGAACTATGGGGTATTTCCTTAAAGGAAGGATTGCCGTGAACCTCGCACCCGCAGACATTCCTAAGGAAGGAGCGCTTCTTGACCTGCCTATCGCGCTTGGAATGCTTGGCGCCCAAGGAGTATTACCTTCCCTGCCCCCCGCATTATACATGGGGGAACTTGCGCTTGACGGGCGTTTACGCCGGGTCAGAGGAGCAGTCCCCGCCGCAATTTTAGCAAGAAAACTGAACATCCCGCTTTACGTTCCCCATGAAAATTCTTATGAAGTTGGGCTCGTACGCGGCGTACGCGCTTATTCCGTTACATCCCTTCAGGAACTCGTGCTTGTTTTAAAGGGTATGTCGAAACCCAGTCAAATTTCCGAGTCATTCCCGGACGAAGAATCATTTGCGGAAGGTCCCGATTTCGCTGATATCAAAGGTCAGATGGCAGCGAGGCGCGCTCTTGAGATAGCGGCGGCGGGGCATCATAATATTCTACTTGTAGGCTCTCCGGGGAGCGGAAAAACCCTTCTTGCCAAAGCGCTTAACGGCATACTTCCTCCGCTCAGCGATGAAGAATTGACGGAAGTCCTGCTCATCCGCAGCACTTTGGGCATGAACTGGAACGATGGAAGAAGGCGCCCGTTTCGCACAGTCCATTTCACGGCAAGCTCCGTTTCTGTTTGCGGCGGCGGGGTGGCTCTTCGCCCGGGAGAGTTAAGCCTGGCACATCGGGGCGTCCTCTTTTTAGACGAGTTCACGGAATTCAGGCGTGACCTCACCGAGAGTTTACGCCAGCCCATAGAAGATGGTAAAATCTTTGTAAGTCGCGCTTCCGGAACAGTGGAATACCCTTCGCGGGTAATGCTCGCTCTTGCCGCTAACCCATGCGCGTGCGGTCATTTGGGAGACCCTGTTTACGAATGTATATGCTCCGCGCGTGAGGTTGATCGCTACAAACGTAAACTATCCGGCCCTATACTGGACAGGATAGATTTGCAAATATCAGTTCCCCGCCTTCTTCCGGAGGAGCTGCTGTCTTTTGGCGGAACTGCCGAGACAAGCGCGGATATTAGAAAGCGGGTCTGCAGGGCGAGAAAGATACAACAAAACCGGTGGGATAAATTTGGGTATAATTGCAATGCTGAATTACCAGAAAAAATCGTTCGCAGAAATTTGGAACTATCAAACGAGTCGAGGGAATTTCTGACAAGGATGGCGGGAAAGCTCCGTGTTTCAGGGCGCGGGATAAGCAGGGTGCTGAAAGTAGCCCGCACCATAGCCGACCTTGCAGATGAAGAGAAAATTCTGTCTTCTCATATTGCGGAATCGCTTATGTACAGACAGGAAACAGCGGGTTAAATAAAAACAGGTAAAATGAAATTATCGGAAAAAAAATCATATCTGCTTGCTTTAGTCATAGTGATATCGGGAACTTTAGTAATTACAGCCGGCTTTACCATTGGATTATTATCCCTGGCAAGGCAGGATCATCGTGTAGTTGACCCGGTGGAAGCGCCTGAAGGTGAATTGATCGAAGAAATAAAATTTGAAAACAAATACGACTATTTAATCGGAGAATATCCAAGCGAAAACGAAACCCCCGACGAATTAAAACTGGATGAATACTTGCTCCCTTCAGATGATATCTTTGAGATTTCTCCGAAAACCAAAAAAACAGCAGTTATGAACGCTGCTAACCGTTCTGTGAAGAAAGGTAAATGGATACTCATCGACAAAAATAATTTTACCCTCACTCTTTATGATAAAGATGAAGAATTGCATGAATGGGAGATAGCAGTTGGCAGCGTATCAGGGGATAAACAGCACAAGGGCGACAACAGAACGCCCAGTGGTTCTTTTAGAATAAGACAGATTCAGGATTCAAGCAAATGGACGTATGACTTTGGGGATGGAAATGGTCAAACTGAAGGAGTTTATGGCCCCTGGTTCATAAGGCTGCATACTCCGCCGTGGAGCGGAATAGGAATACACGGAACTCATAAACCGGATACAATAGGCAGCCGCGCATCCGAAGGTTGCATAAGAATGAAAAACGAAGAATTAATAAAGCTTAAAGGCATGGTTAGCATAGGGATGCCGGTTGTCATCATCGAATAGCCTGAAATGAAAGCATAGCATGGATAGCTTTATTGACATAAAAAACCATGAAATTGTAAAAATAATGGAATATCTTTCCAGGATTTTGCATGGGAAGGACAATTCTATCATTAAAATGCTTATCTGCATTTTATCCCGCGGGCATATACTTCTTGAGGACCTGCCCGGACTTGGAAAAACAACCGTCGCTATTGCTTTGGCGAAAGCGCTTGGATTAAGTTTCGGGCGTATTCAATGCACTAACGACCTTTTGCCTTCCGATGTAAATGGACTCAATGTATTCCGCTCGGAACGCGGGGAATTTGAATTCCGGCCCGGACCCATATTTCATAACTTAGTATTGGTCGATGAAATAAACCGCGCCACGCCAAAAACTCAGAGCGCTCTACTGGAAGCTATGGGAGAAGAACAGACCACAATTGACGGGGTCACATATAGTTTACCCGACCCTTTCATAACTATAGCGACGCAAAATCCGGCGGAGCACTCAGGAACATTTCCTCTGCCCGAGTCCCAAATTGACAGGTTCATGATGAAAATTTCAATAGGTTATCCTATGCACGAAGCTGAACGCGAGATATTGCGTTACGGCAGCCAGCGCGATGAAATCCATAATATAGAAGCTGTGATTTCCGCTGATCATTTAATAAAGATGCAGAAAGAGATAGTTCAGACGGTTAAAGTATCTGAAAAAATACTGGACTACATATTGGAAATTACGAAAAAAACACGTGGTCATAATGATATTGAGATTGGGATATCCACTCGCGGAGCAATGACTTTATTACAGGCTGCCAGAGCCTGCGCATGGATACAGTCAAGAGACTATGTTATTCATGAGGACGTTAAACTGATGGCTCCTGATGTGCTGCTTCACCGTATACAATTCAAAAGAGATTCCGCAGCGCAAAAAAGAGAAGTGTTGAAAAGCATCATGTTCGGAATAACTGTTTTCTGAAGATATGCGCCGCAAAGTAATAGGCGTTCGTACAGCCGGCGTCCTGTTTGTCTTTCTTTCTACGGGGCTGGGCATGGTTGCTATAAACAGCGGAAATAATCTGTTATACCTTGTAACTGCCATGTTGCTTGGATTCCTGCTTTCTTCCGGTATAGCCGGCAGGAGAAATTTATTTGGCGCAGAACTTTATGTTGATTTTCCGGATGAGATTTATGCGAAAGAACAATGTGCGATAAGCGTGAAAGTTGCCAACAACAGACGCTCTGTTCCGATATTTTTAATAAGCATAGAGAATGGAACGGACGAGGCATTTTTTCCGTCTATTCAGCCCGGGCATGCCCCTGAAAATGTTGTATTTACAGAGTTTAACAAAAGAGGCAGACATAAAGCAGGCTTCTTTTATATTTCGTCAATATATCCTTTCAGCCTGTTCAAACGTTACAGGCACGTTGACATTGAAGATGAAATAGTAGTCTTTCCCTCTCCTTTGAAACATTCCGATTCAATTTACATCAATGAAACCCCGGAAGAAGTCAATACTACAATGCATCCCGGCGTAACCATTACCGAAACCGATGTCGCTGGGATACGCCCATATGAAGAAGGCGATTCTGTCAGGCGTGTGCATTGGAAGTCTACCGCGAAGACCGGTAAACTGAATACAAAAATTTATGAAGGCGACGGAGTCGGCGCCGGTAAAATAATCGAGCTTGACAGGATAGTTTCAGCCGGAACGGAGAGAGGGCTTTCAATGGCTTCATACGCGATAGCCGAGTCAATCAAGAGCGGAGTTTCAATAGGAATGCTGATACATGGCTCGGTTATTCCTCCGTCCGCTGAACGGGCACATAAACTGAAGCTATTAGAGATGCTTGCTGATTACCGTGAATAATATTTCGTTTTCAGTAAATAAAGTATTGGCTTTTGGGGCGCTTTTATGCTCCGGGCTGTCCGCTGTCATGGCAATGAGTGAAATAGACCGCCTATATATAATTATATTTTCGATTTCTGTCACAATTGGATTTGTTATTGAGATAAAAAAACTTGCCACCCCACCGCGAATAGTTATCAATGTTCTCTCCGCAACCTTGCTTATGGTTATACTATCGCAGCTAAACCGCAATAATATTATTGGACCTTTCATGCAAGTTATCCTTGCGCTGACAGCCGTAAAAATGCTCGAAAAGAAATTTGCGCGCGATTACATGCAATTACTGCTTCTCAGCCTCTTGATGCTTGTCTGTCACGCAATGGTTTCATTTGATAAAGAATTTGTTTTATATTGTTTTGGAGGAGGCATACTTTGGTCATTTATCATGATGCTGTGCTCATGGCAGGCAAAGGATTATCATGCTGTGGTCTCATTAAGAAATTTACTGCAATTGTTTTTCCGCCTTTTATCCATATTCTTGATGATGCTCCCTCTTTGTTTATTGATGTTTATCGCAGTTCCGCGAATACGTACCCCGTTTTTGGGAGTTTACGGTTCTCAGGGAATTCCCCAGATTGGCTTCACAGACCAGGTAAGCTTGGGTGATGTCAGCGAAATTCAAAAAAATAACAGGCTCGCTTTCCGCGCGGAAGTCGGCAGACAACTATTCACTCCATATTGGCGCGGAGTGGTTTTGGATTCGTTTAACGGCAGTGTGTGGACATCCTCTCAAAATCAAAGACGCTCAAGCAATATTATTTCAGGCGAAAATACGGTAGAACAGGAAATATACATCGAGCCGGGCAGGCACAGATATTTATTTGCCCTGGACACCCCTGTCTCAGTTTCAAGAGTTGAAGCCCGTGTCACGGAAAATGGTGTAATTATCTATGACGGAAGAAATGACGGCAGAAGATTTCAATATACCGCCATTTCCATGCCCCCGGGCGT
>WRBZ01000035.1 GCA_009784305.1 Synergistaceae bacterium | reverse complement strand
CCTTGACGCTATTGAGCGCGGTGAAGACCGTATCGAGTTTAAGAAAGCAATGGTCAAACTTGGCGTAGAAATGGCAAGAAGTTTTGAGGCGACGTCAGTTGAACAGGCGGCGGAAGTTGCCGGCCAACTTGGATATCCGGTAGTTATCCGGCCTGCTTTTACAATGGGAGGAACCGGGGGCGGTCTGGTATACAATATTGAAGAATTGCGGATCGTTGCCAGCAGGGGTATACAAGCATCTCTCATAGGACAGATTTTAATTGAAGAGAGCATTCAGGGTTGGGAAGAACTTGAAGTAGAGGTTGTAAGGGACGCTAAGAATCAAATGATCGCTGTTTGCATGATTGAAAACATAGATCCGGTGGGAGTTCATACAGGTGATTCGTTTTGTTCGGCGCCTATGCTGACAATCAGCGAGGAATTACAGGAAAAACTTATTAAAATCGCATTCAGCATTGTTTCCGAAGTTGGAGTCATAGGGGGAACCAATGTACAGCTTGCGCATGATCCCATTTCGGACAGAATTGTTGTAATTGAAATTAATCCGAGAACGTCCCGTTCTTCGGCGCTTGCGTCCAAAGCAACCGGATTTCCGATTGCTTACGTGTCCTCCCTGTTAGCTGCGGGGCTCACGCTTGACGAGATCCCATATTGGAAAGAAGGCACAATGGATAAGTACGTACCGCACGGGGACTACGTAGTTTTGAAATTTGCCCGGTGGACGTTTGAAAAATTCAAGGGGATAGAAGACAAACTCGGTACGCAGATGCGGGCGGTTGGAGAAGTTATGAGTATTGGGCGGACATTTAAAGAAGCCTTCCAGAAAGCTATCCGTTCGTTGGAGATTGGCAGAAGCGGCCCAGGTTTTTCCAAGAATTTTAATGAACTCGATGTAGAAGAACTGCTTCAAAATATAACAGTACCAAACAGCGAAAGGTATTTTGCCATCTATGAGGCGTTACGAAAAGGAGTAAGCGTGGATGAGATCCATGCTGTTACAAGTATAAAGAAATACTTCTTAGAGCAAATGAACGAATTGGCGGAACTGGAAAACGAAATTTTAACATATAAAAAACGGGTTTTACCCGAGGAGTTACTTACAAAAGCAAAAAAGGACGGTTTTGCTGACAAGTACCTTTCAATGCTGCTTGAAGTACCGGAAGAATATATCAGGATGCACAGAAATGTCGCCTCGATACATAAAGAATGGGATGTCGTGCCGGTCAGCGGCGCTGACGCTGAATATTTTTACTCAACCTATAATGGCTTGGGCAAATTAAGCGGCGAGCTGACTGCATCGAGAGAGAAACAGGGGATAAGAAAGAAACCGGAAACGGATAACCGCAAAAGGGTAATTATTCTCGGAGGCGGACCCAACAGAATAGGGCAGGGCATCGAATTCGATTATTGCTGCGTACATACGGCTTTTGCGCTCCGCGAGCTTGGGTTTGAAACGATCATGATAAACTGCAACCCCGAAACGGTTTCGACTGATTACGATACTTCGGACAAGCTCTATTTTGAACCACTGACTGTCGAGGACGTTTTTTCGATCTGTCAGCATGAAAAACCACTGGGGGTCATTGTTCAGTTCGGTGGGCAGACACCGTTGAATATCGCGATGGAACTAAAAAGGGCGGGAGTGCCGATCCTTGGGACAACTCCGGAAGTTATAGCATTAGCCGAAGACAGGGACTTGTTTAGAAAAATGATGAACCAAATGGATATTCCAATGCCGGAGTCCGGAATGGCATGTAATTATGAAGAGGCAGTTTCCGTCGTAAGTTTCATAGGATATCCTGTCATGATCAGGCCATCTTATGTATTAGGCGGACGCGCGATGGAAATTGTGTTTGATAACGAGCAGCTTAAAAACTATATTCGGGTGAACGCACAATCTATCAGTAAAGAGGCGCCGATTCTTATTGACCGTTTTCTGGATAATGCCCTTGAATGTGAGGCGGATGCTGTTGCTGACGGCAGCCATGCGTTTGTACCGGCAATTATGGAGCATATTGAATATGCAGGCGTTCATTCAGGAGACTCTGCGTGTGTGATCCCCACCATCAGTATTACTGAGGAACAAAAAGAAACGATATATGACTATACGCGCAAGATTGCGTGCGAGCTGGGTGTTGTTGGATTGATGAATGTACAGTACGCTATTCATCAAGGCAAAGTATATGTTTTAGAGGCCAATCCGCGCGCATCAAGGACTGTGCCGCTTGTCTCCAAGGTATGCAATTTCAATATGGTCAATCTTGCAGTGCAGCTGATTATGGCGAAACATACTGGAAAACAAGTCGATCTTTCTGCTATACGAAAGCCGGTAGTAGCGTATTACGGTGTTAAGGAAGCTGTATTTCCATTCAACATGTTTCCTGAGGTCGATCCGGTTTTGGGGCCTGAAATGAGATCAACCGGTGAGGTTTTGGGTTTATCGGATTCGTTCGGGCTTGCGTTCTATAAAGCGCTGGAAGGGAGTAAGTCGGTTTTGCCGCTGTCCGGCTCGGTGCTTATTTCAGTGACTGAAAAGGATAAGGAGAAAGCTGCTGAAGTGGCGAAGCAGCTTGAGGGAATTGGGTTCAAAATTTATGCCACTAGAGGAACACAGGCATATCTTACCAATAAGGGAATACGCGTCGAGATAATCAATAAGCTTTACGAAGGACGGCCAAACATTGATGACGCAATTAAAAATCATCAGCTCGATATGATCATTAACACGCCAAGCGGTAGCAGGCGCAGTGAAGAAGACGATTCCTATATCAGAAAATCTGCAATCAGATACAATATCCCATATATGACTACGTTAACGGCGGCTCTGGCAAGCGCTAAAGGAATAGCGGAAAAGCTGAACAGATCAAGCGAGAATGTCAAATCATTGCAGGAATACCATGCGGCGAGCCGCAGAATAAGCTGACTAGTTTTTTGTATTCTTGAAGCTTCCGGCGCCTTAAGATAAAA
This sequence comes from Synergistaceae bacterium, assembly GCA_009784305.1. Classification (GTDB taxonomy): domain Bacteria; phylum Synergistota; class Synergistia; order Synergistales; family Aminobacteriaceae; genus WRNQ01. Next base: position 4,604 of record WRBZ01000035.1, on the reverse strand, counting down.
TTGGTAGTTATAAAGCAACGTATATCAAAATAAAAGGAGGTAGCTGATTATGTCAGTGAAGTTTAACATAACACCGGATGAGGTATTTTCTTCTATTGAAAAGTATATGCTCCGTGACGGTTACGATATTGTCATAGATATGGAAAAGTCAAAGGGCAGCCACATCATTGACGTATGCACAGGACATGACTGGCTTGATTTTTATACGTTCTTCGCAACTGCACCGTTCGGGATGAACCATGATGCGCTCAATAACGAGGAGTTCAAGAACAAAATTTTCCGCGCGGCTATAAACAAGGTCGCAAACTCGGATATTTATACACTGGAAATGGGAGAATTCGTTAAAACATTTGGCGAGGTTGCCTGCCCGGACGGCTTCGAGCACTTGTTCTTCATTGACTATGGGACGCAAGCGGTGGAGAGCGCTTTGAAGGTTGCGATGGACTGGAAGGTGCAAAAACTACTCGCAAAAGGGAAAGTGACAACCGGCGAAGCCATCGCCGGAACCAAGGGGACGAAGATCATTCATTTCAACGAGGCGTTCCACGGGCGAAGCGGCTATGCCCTTTCCATTACTAACACCGCTGACCTTAACAAGTACCAGCGCTTTGCCAAGTTCCCAGAATGGCCGAGGATCATTAATCCCAAGGTCATATTTCCGATTGAGCAGCACATTCACGAAGTTGAATGGCTTGAGGAGCAGGCGATAAAACAGATAATCAAAGCGATTCATGGCGACCCTGATGGGCACTGTGCGGTCATAATAGAGACTATCCAGGGAGAGGGCGGGGACAATCACTTCCGCACTGAATTTTTGAAAAAGCTGAAAGACATATGCGACGAGAACGAGATGATGCTTGTATTCGATGAAGTACAGTGCGGAATGGGCATCACCGGGAAGATGTGGGCATGGCAATATCAAGTAATGCCGGACATCTTCGCGTTCGGAAAGAAGACCCAGATATGCGGAATTGCTGTCGGCCCGAAGGTCGATCAGGTAGAAGAGAACTGCTTCAAGACCTCAAGCCGGATTAATTCAACTTGGGGTGGCTCGGTTGTGGATATGGTCAGAGCGACCAGGTACCTGGAAATATACCGCGACGAGAAAATACTGGACTACGTTTCCAGTACGGCAGGCCCCGCGCTTTTACAGGGGCTGCAAAAACTGCAGGGCGAATTCCCCGAGTACATCAGTAATGCGAGGGGGAAGGGGCTGATGTGCGCGTGCGACATAAAGACGAAGGAACTGCGCTCCAAATTCCTTAACGAGTGCACAAAACGGCACATGCTGATCCTCCCCTGTGGAACAAAGACTGTGCGTTTCCGCCCTGCGCTTAACGTACCGATTGATGACATAGAGCGGGGCATAGAAATCTCGATCAATGCAGCCAAAGAAGCGTTTAAAGGAATTTAATAAGTCCTTTATTATATCGACAGTTCATTTAGGAGGAAAACAATCATGGAAAAAAGGGAACTCGTAATTATTGGAGCGGGACCTGCCGGTTTGACAGCAGCCATTTACGGGCGCCGCGCAGGGCTTGACGTTTTGCTCATTGAAAAAGGAGCAGCCGGCGGGCAGATAAACACCACTGAGGAAATAGAGAACTGGCCAGGTGTCCAACATGCTACAGGTCCTGAATTGGCGAACATGTTCCGTGAACATGCCCTCAAATTCAAAACAGAAATTCGTACAGCCAACGTGGAAAAAGTTGAGCTTCGTGAAGATAAGAGAATAGTCATCACCGACAAGGGAGAGATCGAAGCGGAGACAGTTATTATAGCAACTGGCGCTTACTTCCGCCGTCTCGGCTGCGAAGGGGAAGCCGAACATATCGGGCAGGGCGTGAGTTTCTGTGCGGTATGCGACGCGGCATTCTTTGAAGATGAAGTCGTTGCTGTCGTCGGAGGGGGAAACACAGCAATTGAAGAAGGGGACTACCTTACTAAATTCGCTTCAAAAGTTTATATTATCCACCGCCGTGATGAATTCAGAGCAGACCGTGCAGCAATAGAGCGCGCCTCCGGGAATCCGAAAATTGAATTTGTGATGGATACGACTGTTGAAAAAATCGAAGGCGATGGGATGGTTGAGAACCTTGTCATAAAGAATGTCAAGAGCGGGGAAATATCAAACCTCAAAGTCAGTGGAGTATTTATGTTTGTCGGACAGTCCCCGCACGACGAATGTGTGAAAGGCTTGCTTGAGACCGCAAATGGCGGGTGGATCAGAACCAATACTGATATGGAAACTTCGATAAAAGGAATATTCGCAGCGGGTGATGTTTGTGAAAAGCATTTGCGCCAGGTCGTAACAGCGGCCGCAGATGGTGCAATAGCAGCAATGAGCGCTTCCTCATATATCAGCGAATTGCGCGGGAAAGCCGTACCGGCGAGAAGCTGATTTTTGTGGGGGCAAATGTGTGCTTTTCTGGAAATTAATTAAACTTTAGTTTTTCTCCTAACAAGCCGAAAATATAAACAGGAGTCACCGACAATTAGGAGGAAGATAATATGGAAAATGTAGCTGAAAACAAAATACATCAGGATGCGCAGGAGAATTATCAGACAACACAGATTTCAACCGCTACAAAGGAACAACTGCTCCTTATCACATATGATATTGGGATACGTTCGTGCCAGACAGCGGAAGGAGCTCTTGAAGGAAAAGATTATGAGCTTGCGAACAGGGAACTTGTCCGCGCTCAGAACGTCATCAGGGAGCTTATGGTAACTTTAAATGTTGATCGCGGCGGAGAGGTTGCTGAAAGCTTAATGCGGCTTTATGACTTTATGCATAACTACTTGGTCCAAGCGAATATAGACAAAGACTCCTCCAAGGTTGCAATAGTCACAAATATGCTTAAAGAGCTTCGCCAGACATGGGAAGATGCCCTTATGAAACTGCTTGAGGAATATAGGGCGGAAAATCCAGAAATGACTGACGCTGCGGATATGCGCAGCCGTACTATTTCCTCAGGGGAAAGTAAGACGGCGACGGCAAGCGTAGTGCAGCCTTCCATAAAAATAAAGGAGGCTCGCTCCGGTCAAAAAGGGGTAAACTTTGCAGGTTGATGAAGCTGCAATTCTTGATTTAGCTTCTTCAGAATTGGAATTCTTCCGTTCTCTGAAAAAATTGATAAAGCTATCTGCTGACCTTATCAATTCGGAGAATATGGAGGAGCTTATGGTTGTTCTGGAAGAAAAACAGACAATGATTTCCCGGTATGAGATCATACTGGAGGAATGGAACAGTATCGGTTTATCGCTTGATATAAAGGATGGGCGCGATAACCCCGATTTCTGGGTTATCCTGTTTCAGGCATTGCAGGATGATCAATCAAAAAATGACGTTTTTTCCGTTAAACTCAGATCATTGTTTGAACAGATTAAAACTCTCGCTGAAGAGTCGGTAAATATTGAGGACAATTCGCAGGAGGTTTTGAATGAGTATGTCAAAAGGTTGCGCACCCGTATTTCTCAAGTATCAAAGGGAAGAAATGCGTGTAAGGGGTATGCTTCAGCAAGCGGAGGCTCTATTTCCAGCCGCTGATAAGCCTAATTATTACAGAAGGGGCATTATGCCCCTTCTGTTGTATTTTTTCATTTTATTCATTTTATTCGTAAACAGCGAATTTGCCTTTGCGGCGATATCTCAAAAGGAGATAGACAGGGAAGTTGCCGCAGGGCGCAGAGTAGCGGACAATATAGAAAAGGAATTTGAATTGTTGTCAGACCCTGCTCAGGTTGTGAGGTTAGTTACAATTTTGGAACGTCTGACAAATACGCTTGATGTTAATTATCCATGGCAGGTCAAAATCATCCGCCGGGAAGAACTCAATGCATTTTGCCTGCCGGGGGGCTTCATATATTTTTTCACTGGGCTTGTTGATAAACTCAGATCCGATTCCGAGTTAGCGGCGGTAATGGCACATGAGATTGCGCATGTGACAGAACGCCATGCGATGAAGCAATCCGCTCGCAGCTCAAAGCTTACGATAGCAAACCTTGTTTTGATATTGGCAACAGGCGGCGCGGCTGCCCCCGCCATTGCCGCGCAGCTTGCAAGCATCGCGGTAATGAATTCTTACAGCCTTGAGTATGAGCAGGAAGCAGATGTAAAGGGAACGAAAATGCTTATTGAAGCCGGATATTCCCCTGCCGCTGTGGTTACTGTTATGGAAACCTTTATGGCGGAGGAAATAAAAACTCCGTTATTTAACTATGGGATATATATGAGCCACCCTGAGTCGCGCAAAAGAGTTGAATACCTTGCTAAATATCTTCGTGATAATATGATCCAATTGAATCGTAAAGAAGCTCTGTTGGCACTGCGTTCGAGCATAAGGAGCGAAAATGGAAAAGTGTTCCTCAAGGTGGATGACGTTGAAGTTTGGAATGGCCCGGATAATGAAGAAGTTCATAAAGCCATAGAAAGAGCAAAAAGAGTTATTGATTTATCTCTTCAAATGGAGCTTGCGCCTTATGATATAGCGGTCGATGGCGGGTTTTTAAGGATAAAAAACACAGTAGCGGCAGAGGAACCTCTCATGGAAGGTATGCCGCCCCTTTCCTCAGTGCGTGAAAAACTGCTTGAAGCGGTGTTG
>WRBZ01000034.1 GCA_009784305.1 Synergistaceae bacterium | reverse complement strand
TTTCAAGAATATATAAAGTCATTCTTGATCTGTCCATTGTTCTAAAAAAATCACGGAGTAAAACAAGGTCGGTTTTCTCCCTTATTATTTGCGCGCCGGCTCTAATAATCGGTTCCCATGTATTAAAATCATCCAAAGAAAATAGTCCAAGAAGCTTATCTGTATTTATGATCTTTTCGTCAGCGCTTTCTTTATTAACAGCTATTTTTGAAACATCACAAGCCTCTTGTGATTCTTCAATTAATACCTTACCCGTAGAAAGATAGTTTTTTAAGCTTGGTTTGGATAATTTGCGGCCCACTTTCAGTCCCCTCCCATCACATCTTAGTAATAAATTCTTCCGCCGCAGCGCGATAATCGTCGGCAGCATTAGATTTAGGCGCATACTCAAAAATTGAAACGCCAACGCTGCAAGCTTCAATAAGGCTTACATTTTGCCTTATATAGTTATCAAAAAAAGTATCACCAAAAAAACTGCTCACTTCCTTCACAACTTCTCTATGCATGTGTATAGTGGGATTATGCCGTGACATTATAATTCCGCCGATTTTAAGATCTGGATTCAGTCTTTCTTTGAAAAGGGATACCACCTGATTCAGTAATCTCAATCCTGCAAGGGCAAAAAAACCGCCTTCCAGTGGAATGAACAATTTATCGGACGCAACCAGGACATTACGGGTGAAAACACCCAACTGAGGAGGGCTGTCACAGAAAATATAGTCATATCGATTATTATTGATTCTGTCTAAACCATCTTTTAACAAGGTTTCCTTTTCTATCATACCTTGAGAAGAAATCTCAAGCATAACGAGATCAAGAGTACTTGGGATTATATCAATGCCCTCGCGTTCAATCACAACATCATCCCATTCGCAGTCTCCATTAAGGAAATCAAGAAGATATGGCTGCTTTTCATCTAAACTAATTCCAAAACCGACAGTGAGGTTACTCTGTGGATCCATGTCAATTATCGCTATTCTTTTTCCTTTTTCCCGTAAAGCAACCGCTAAATTCTGGCAGGTAGTTGTTTTTCCAACTCCGCCTTTAAGATTGCAAAATCCAACCGTCAGCAATTCAAACATCCCTTTCTAAAGAGGGCATCAACATACTTCAACAAATAATAGCATGATTTGCCCTTGTGAAAAAGAATTATTCTTCTTGTCCAAAAAGAATACTAACCCCTGCAGATCCACTCATCATTTTATATCCTACGTAACCTTCAGAAAGTACAGCCGCCATTTTTTCTCCGTCATGCAAATTTATTTCAATATGTTGAGCAGTATTGATACACTGAATACCGGTAATTCTCTTTCTAACAACAAATCTTTCATACCCCCCGTACATATTCAGCCTCGCAATAACTACATAACCACAGGAAAATACATTTTTTAGACTGAAAGGATTCTTTGGAGAAACTGTTGCATATACACAATCACACTTGCCGTGCAGCAAAGGTTCCATTCGGAACCAAGTCAACTGTTGCAGTTTGTTTCCGCGATACCGGCTGTCTACTATACATCCATCGCTGCATGCAGCAATTTCCTCAAATTTTCCCCCTAATTCCTCTCTATATTCTGAAATAACATCACGGTTGAATGTCGATACACGAACGCAAATAAGGCGACCCTCCGCTCTCACGCCAAGAACAATACCATCGCCCGCAAGGTCTGAAGGCAGCGTATGTTCCGGAACAAATACCTCCGGGCCTCCCGCCAGTTTTGCCGTCATATTATAAAAAGAGCACACTTCGTTCTCATCATTTGAAGTTAATAAATCAATTTCGCAGGGAACCTGTACAATCCTGTCATTCTCTTTTTTCTGAAGTAAAATTGACCCGTTCATGCAATATCCTCCATAGACTGGCTCTAGTGTACCCGTGTTATTTATTAATGTTAATCTATATAATATAGTTTAACATATTTGGAATTCAAATTTCAGGAGGGCATTAATGGCAAAAGTATTTACAGTAAAACAAAACAGTTACGATCAAAACGAAATAAATTCAGCGATAAAAAGAATATTTTCTCATTTCGGCGGAATAGAACGTCACGTAAAAAAGGACGATAATGTTTTATTAAAAGCAAATATGCTTTCAGCAAGCGAAATAAGTAAACGTGTGACAACAGACCCTTCCATTGTACGGGCTGTTGCAGCCGAAGTCATGAATGCAGGGGGGAAACCTTTCATAGGTGACAGTCCGGGCTTGGATAAATTCTCCGCCGTTGCGAAAAAATCTGGATTAGCCGCCGTTGCGGATGAACTCAATATTCCATGTGAAGAACTAATAACGCCGGCAGAAATGCCTAATTCAAAAACTGCAACGTTCCGTAAAATCGAAGTATCAAAAAAAGTCCTCGATGCAGACGTAATAATAAACCTGCCTAAAATGAAAACTCATGGACAAATGGTGCTTACTCTTGGAGTAAAAAACCTTTTCGGCACCGTAGTTGCGCAAAGAAAAGCGGAATGGCATTATAAAGTCGGACTCAGGCGGGATATATTCGCCTCTTTATTAATCGATATTTACATGGGGATAAAGCCTTCATTTACCATATTGGATGGTGTATGGGGAATGGATGGAAGGGGACCGTCAAACGGAAATCCAAGGAATTTCTGTCTGCTGGCCGGAGCGGAAAACTCGTTGACTCTTGACTTCCATATATGCCGTATGCTTGGCTTGCCGCTTGAAGAGTTCCCTTTATGGCAAGCTGCAAAGCAAAAAAATCTGCCTGAAACTGAGATTTTGGACAGCGACCTTCAAGGAGATTACGTTCACCCTTTTAAATATGATAACGTAGACATACCAAAATTAAGCAATATGCGCTTATTACCAAAACTTCCCCTGATCGAACCGTTGCTTACATCGAAACCTGCCCAGAACCTGAAAAAGTGTATACAATGCCTTCGATGCATTGAAATATGCCCTGCAAATGCGATGAAAGTAAATAGAAACGGGGGAAGAATCGATATCGACTATAAAAAATGTATCCGATGTTATTGTTGTCACGAATTTTGTCCAAAAGACGCTATAGATTTTAAGGACGGACTCATTCTTAAAATCATGAAATTTTTAGGAAGATAATAATTTTCCTTCTATTTATATTTGACATTGGGTATAATTCTAAATTGATGGTGCAAATTCTATTTTACAAAACATAGGGGGTGGGGCTGGTGACCAATGCGAAAAAATTCGTAGTGGAAATCAATAGTGTGTGGTGTAAGGGTTGTTCACTTTGCGTGGGTGTCTGTCCAAAGAAAGTTCTTGAACTTAACGAAAGACAAAAATCTTTTGCGGCAAAGGTAAACGAATGCATCGGCTGTCGTCAGTGCGAGAACATTTGCCCTGATTTGGCAATCACAATTAAGGAGGCTTCAGAATAATGGCAGAGATCAACAGAGTTGCTTTTATGCAGGGTAATGAGGCCCTTGCTCATGGAGCAATCGCAGCAGGCTGTCGTTTTTACGGCGGATACCCTATCACTCCATCAACAGAGGTAGCTGAAATAATGGCTTATGAGCTTCCAAAATTCGGAGGGAAATTTATCCAGATGGAAGACGAAATAGCCGGTATGGCAGCCGTTATCGGAGCGTCTATTGCAGGAGCAAAAACGATTACCGCGACTTCAGGCCCGGGATTCTCACTCAAGCAGGAGAATCTCGGTCTCGCTTACGAGGCGGAAATACCCGTTGTGGTTGTTGATGTTATGAGAGGCGGCCCGTCTACCGGACTTCCGACTAAAGTCGCGCAGCAGGATGTAATGCAAGCTCGCTGGGGATCTCACGGTGATCATGGGACAATCGCTTACGTTCCGTCGTCAGTTCAGGAATGTTATGACTTAGCGATAGAAGCATTCAACATGTCAGAGAAATTTCGTCAGCCTGTATTGATCATGAGCGATGAAGTTGTCGGACATATGAGGGAAAAAGTCACACTATACAAACCTGAAAATCTAATTGAAAGGGCAAAACCATCAGTTCCACCTGACAAATTTGTACCATATCTTGCGGATACTAAAACGCAAGTTCCTGAAATGGCCGCATTCGGAGATGGATATCGCTGGCACGTTACGGGACTTACCCACAATGACTGGGGATTCCCTACAAATAACCCAAAAGAAATTGAAAAGAAAATGCTAAGGCTTATGAGTAAAGTTAATGAATGCCGGGATGAGATAGTTAAATTTGAGACGTTCCATATGGAAGACGCGGAAATTGTTGTAGTGGCTTATGGCAGCGTCGGTCGTTCCGCGCTTAGAGCTGTAAGGGATGCAAGAAAAGTGGGTATCAAAGCGGGATTTTTCAGACCTATAACCATATGGCCATTCCCGGACAAGGAACTTGAATCAATGATAAAACAAGGAGTATCAATTCTGGTACCGGAAGTAAACTGCGGACAAATGGTTAATGAAGTCGAACGCGCTGTTCATGGAAAAGCAAAAGTGACGCTCCAAAGCCTTGTAAACGGAGAGCTGTTCAAGCCGTCGGAAATATTCGCACGTATTAAGGAGGGATGTTAAATGCCGAGCCCTGAAGTAATCAAGTGGTTAAGGTTTAAGTTTTTCCCGCACATATGGTGCCCGGGATGCGGGCATGGAGTAATAATGCACTCTCTTCTCCGTGCATTGGTAGGATTGAAGCTTGATCAAGACAAAACAGTCATAGCATCCGGCATCGGATGCTCAAGCCGTATGCCAGGCTACATTGACGCATGCACAGTGCATACGACGCACGGAAGGTCTCTCGGGTTTGCCACTGGAATAAAAATGCACAATCCTGAATTAACAGTGCTTGATGTCATGGGGGACGGAGACTGTACAGCAATAGGCGGAAACCATTTTATCCACGCGTGCAGAAGGAACATTGACATCACGGCGGTAGTTATGAACAACAATATTTACGGAATGACGGGAGGGCAAGCTTCCCCGACAACTCCCCCCGGAGCGTGGGCTACTACGGCGCCATGGGGAGCAATCGACCCTGCATTTGATATATGCAAACTTGCGGAAGGGGCAGGGGCAAGCTATGTAGCGCGTTCAACCATAGCCAATCCAAAGCAGGTAGAACAATACATAACAAACGGTATAAAGAACAAAGGTTTTTCAGTAATAGAAATAATCACTCATTGCCACACTCAATTTGGGCGTAAAAATAACCGCAGAACGCCAATAGACAACTATAATTTCTTTAAGGAGAGTTCCGTTCCGCTTGCAAGAGCAAAGGATATGTCAAAAGAAGAACTGAAGGGCAAAATAGTTTGCGGCGAGTTCTTAACCGGTACCGATGCACCTGAATACACCGAAAAATATGGCGAAGTCATTAAGAGAGCGGAGGGTGAATAATCATGGAAGGAAGGTATGAAATTCGCATCGCCGGATCAGGCGGACAGGGAGTTATCGTCGCAACAGAGCTTATCGGTATGGCAGCCGCCCTCTATGAGAAAGACCTTTTTGTAGTTCAAAGCCAGGCATACGGGCCTGAAGCGCGTGGGGGAAAATCAAAAGCTGAAGTGGTATTATCAAAAGAAGCGATTGATTATCCAAAGGTAATCGCACCAAGGCTCCAAGTTATATTAACGCAGCCTGCGGCGGATGAATTTGCTCCGGATACAATGCCCGGCGGCAGAATCGTTTATGATGACTTCTTTGTTACATCTATTCCAGGTTTCTCGGAAGAGGGCGGAGTGGAGCATAGCGAGAACGTCATTGACGCACACACTTACGTCCTTCCAATAGTGAGAACGGCAAGGGATAAAATTGGCAGGGAAATAGTTACCAACATGGTCGCTTTAGGAGCGGCAGGCAGGGTTCTTGAACTTGATAAAGTAATGTCGCCTGATTCTTTACGCAAAGCTATAGTCAATCATTTTACGGATAAAAAAATAGCGGACCTTAACATACAGGCATTCAACGAAGGGTATGCTCTTTTCAAAGAAAGCGTTTGGTTGTAATAAATACAATTACAAATAAAAACGTAGGGGCGGTATTCCCCTCCATGGAGGGGCGGGGTAGTTCCCGCCCCCGTTTTTAATACTAATGAAAAAATGCAGCTAAAAATAGAAAAACTGGCAACCGACGGCAAAGGAATAGCACGTACTAATAATGGAATAGTATTCGTTACGGGCGCTTTACCAGGCGAAACGGCGGAAGTTGAAATTATCAAGCGCAAGCGCGAATACTCCGTTGCCAAAGTAATACATATCATAGAGCCAAGCAAATACAGAACAAATCCAATATGTCCTTTTTTTTACGAATGCGGCGGATGTCAAATCCAACACCTGACATACCCTTTTCAGCTTGAAACAAAAGCCTCATTCATTGAGGAGTCCCTGTTAAGGATTGGCAAAATTAAAATGGATAAAAGCGTTTTATGCGAAGCAAGCCCTAAGATATGGAATTATCGGAACAAAGCGTCGTTTCCGGTGAAAAACTTAAACGGCAAAGTAAATTCAGGCTTTTACGCAGCATCAAGCCATGATTTAGTGGTAATTGACAGTTGCTCTATAATCCATGAAAAACTGAATTCCGCGTTCAGCATAATCAAAGAGAACATACAAAAGTTGAGCCTTTCAGCATATGACGAAAAACATCATACCGGGGCGTTAAGGCACATAATTCTCAGGACTAACGGAGAACAGGTCCTCGTTTCTTTTGTAATAAACGCCCCAATTAGCGTTAAGCAAAGAAATAATATAATATCGCTTGCCAAAAGCATGTATCCCGCAACGTTTACGATAAATGAGAATATGTCGCGGGGTAATGCGATATTGGGAAGAAAAACCGAAATAATAAGCGGCAGCGGATATTTGGAGGCTAAAGTAGGGCATCATACACTAAAGTATGACACAACATCTTTCTTTCAGGTGAACACTGAACAGGCTAAAAATCTTTATAACTACGCATGTTCTTTTATTCCTGAAGACGGCAATATACTTGAGTTATATTGCGGAATAGGCTCGATAACAATGTCCTTAGCTGAAAAATCAAGACAAGTGACAGCAGTTGAGGAATGGGCGGAAGCAGTTGACTCCATGAAACTGAACATAGAAATCAACAAAATATCAAACGTTACTCCAGTATGTTCCAACGCGGAAAGATATATATCATCTGATGAAACAATGTTTGACGCAGTTCTGCTCGATCCTCCGCGCAGCGGGTGCGATGAAAAAGTAATTTCCGGCATTATTTCAAAAAACATCCCAAAAATAATTTACATTTCATGCAACCCCGCCGCACTGGCAAGAGACCTGAAGAAATTTGCGGACTCTGGATATATTATTGATAACATAAAAGCGTTCGATATGTTCCCTCATACATCGCACGTGGAATGTTGCTGTGTATTGTCTAAGGAACGAATGTGATTAATCCAGGCAACTTAAAAAAATAACTGCAGCTAATTTCCTAATGATTTGTAATATAAGGCAAATTCTTTGTCGTGAACCATGATATGTTCTCTGAGCCAGCCGGCAATCGCTCTTGTAATTCTAAGCAATACCGGTAATTGGGTTCTGTCAGCGTCATATTCCTTTTTCATTTCTCTGAAAGCAACAATGAAATCAGTGCGCATCTTTTTGTGCAAATCAGCCTTGGGGTATTGCGTCTTATGCTGCAATTCCTGTTCGTTGTAAAAATGCTTTTTAACATATTTCCTGAAGAATTCAAGCGTTTTGGAAACACGGTCAGAATCGGTGCTATAAAACAGGATATCCAATTTTCTAAAAAGCTCCTTGTGCTGATTGTCAATAACAGGTATCCCAGTTTCGAGACTTTCATTCCATAACTTCATCATTTTCTCACCAGCTCCTTTTTATCAGATTCTATTATTGCGAGATCTTATCCGATACACCCAAAAG
>WRBZ01000033.1 GCA_009784305.1 Synergistaceae bacterium | reverse complement strand
TAAACGGTTTACAACCGGGAGGGGACGTTAGAGCGTCCTCTCCCATATATAATACCCAATTTCCGGATTTTGTCAATTTCATTTATCCTGCTCCCGCCTGCCATCCTTAAATACCTTGTACAGCTTTGCAAGCTCAATAAGCGCATCGTCAACCATTAACTTTTCAATGCCATATGGGTTAAGTATACATCTAAAAGAATTATGAGAAGCAACACCAAGGAGAGTATTATGAAAACCCATTTTCCTCCTATTAGCCTCTTCCATTCTCCTTCGAGCATCATCTTCGTTTGCTGGTTAGCCTTACCATTGGCCCATTTCACAATTTCACACCACAATCATCATTAACTGCGCATATTTTACAATTCGGTTTCTGAGCTTTGCATATACTACGCCCGTGTTCAATTATATTGACATGAGAGCCTAAGTAACGTTCTTCAGGCACATTACTTTCCATGAATACGCTTATTTCTTCGGGGGTTATGTTCTTCTTCGAGCTCTGAGGCACAAAGCCCAGCCTTTTGCATACTCGTGATATGTGAGTATCAACCGGGAAAGAAGGCAAGCCTAAATCAAACAGCATCACGCATGCTATTGTCTTGGGGCCTATACCGGGTAATGAGCTTAAATATTCCCGCACGTAATTTATTTCTTTATTTCTTAGGGCTTTAAGCGAATATTCCCCAAAATCGCACTTAATTTTTTTCAGTATAAAGATGATGCGTTCTGATTTTATTGAAGAAAGCCCAGCAGTATGAATTGAATCCGCAAGTTCTTCACGTTTCAGGCCCGCTACGGATTTCCAATCATTCCAGTTGGATTTTAGCTTTGTAAATGCCGCATCACGGTTTTTATCGTTGGTGTTTTGGGATAAAATCGTAAGTATCAAGCCATCAAGAGGCTCTTCATGCCTTACCTGCAAAAGCAGTTGATCGTGATTTTTTTCGTTACGATAAATGCTTTCCAAGGAGTCGAGGATTTTTTTTATTCTGTGTTTAATATCTGGCATTTTAATATTCTCCAAAATATAAGCGGGCGGCAAGCTGCCGCCCTTACAGTTTATTAACCAATGCTGCCATACAGTTTAACTGAAAGATGACCAGGAAAAGCTGTCAAGTGTTTTTTCATCAATATCCTTTTGATATCGGATCTTAGGCATACCTATAACTATGATTCCTGATGCAGTATCAATTGTATACCTTTTTGCATCTTCCTCAAGATCCTCTCCTATTATTGTCCCTTCAGGAATTATGTTATAAGAATCAATAATAGCTTTTTTGATATGGCAGTTTTTCCCGACAACGACCCCCTGCCCTATTATGCTTTCCTCTACCTTCGATCCGGGCAATATAACGCAATTGCGCGACAACACGGACTTTTGTACTTCAGCTCCAAGTATTCGGCTTCCTTCAGCCTGAATAACCTGGTCAACAATGCAGGCGTTTCCTTCCGCAGGATAAGAATAAGATGGCGGGTCGGCAAAGGAAACTGTCCTTATAGGCCAAAGAGGGTTATAAAGCGTCATCTCAGAGTCAACGGACAAAAGCTCCATGTGAGCCTGCCAATAGGATTTTATAGTTCCGACATCTCTCCAATAAGGTTTATCAACACGCCAGTGACTTATCTTTTCAGATTCATAATCAAAATGGGGGAGATGGTTTGTGGAGAAATCATAAGCGTAAACGTGGGCATTTTGTGATATAAGCCCTGGAATAATATCTCTCCCGAAATCGTGACTGGTTGGTTGCTGCGCGTCTGCAACCAAAGAATCTTCTAGTATTACCCTCTCAAAGACATAATTCCCCATTGATACATAACAAAACCCCGGTTTTCCGGGTATCTCCGGAGGGATAGTCGGTTTTTCCACAAATTCTATTATACGGCCGTTGTCATCAGTTTTTATGCATCCAAACTGAGAAGCTTCCGAGGCGGGCACAACATTAGCCGCAACTGTAACATCCGCCTGTTTTGCATAATGGTATTCCATCATCTGGCTGACATCCATTTTATATATATGATCCGCTGCAAAAATGCAAACTTGGTCCGCGCGGTAAAGGGAAATCAAATGCAAATTTTGATAAACCGCATCCGCTGTTCCCTGAAACCAATGCTCTCCCTGCCACATTTGAGCAGGAACCAAGGTTGTGAAATAGTCCCTCCCGCGAAGCGCGCCGCTGAACTGCCAGGCACGTTCGATATGTTCATTGAGAGATTGACTCTTAAACTGCACAAGCACATAAATTGAAAATATGCCGCTGTTAACTAGGTTGGAAAGGGCAAAGTCAACTATCCTGAATTTTGCAGCGAAATGAACTGCCGGTTTTGCGCGGTACTTTGTGAGCGGCATAAGGCGCTCTCCTTTTCCTCCGGCTAAAACAATGCCAAGTACTCTTTTTTTTCTATTGCTGCCCATGAATTTACCTTCCCTTCCTAAATTCTATTATAGATATCCAAATATGACAAAGCAGATCTGTTCCACGTAAAATCTGTCAACATACCACGCTTCATCAATTCCACCCATTTAGCATTATCAGCAAAAAAATCAATTGCGCGCGCAATCGCTCTCATCATTGAATCCTGAGCGTAATAATGAAATAGAAACCCGTTGCTCGAGTTACCGGAATCAACATCAATTACAGTATCAGCCAAACCGCCGACTGCCCGGGCAATAGGTACTGTTCCATAACGCATGGAAATCATTTGAGAAAGCCCGCAGGGTTCAAATAAAGATGGCATTAAAAACATATCACCGCCGGAATAAATGAGGTGGGCAAGTTCTTCATCGTAACCCTTAAAAAACTTTATTTCATCTAAATGTATTTGTTGGGCGTATGACAATCCATCTTCAATATTTGAACTACCTGACCCAAGAAAAATAAACCTCGCTCCGCTTTCAGCCAAACGCGGTATTACGGGTAATATGAGATCAAAGCCTTTTTGTTCTACAAGGCGGCTTACGCAGACGACAAGCGGCCTATCGTCATCTTCCCAAGAACACTTTTTGATAAGTTCACTGCGGTTTATCCTCTTGCCCGATAAATCATCAGCAGAATACGGGGAAACGATGCTTTTGTCAGTTTCAGGATTCCAATAATCCACATCAATCCCGTTAAGGATGCCGGTAAGTTTAGCGGAATGTGTTCTTAGGACACCATCCAAACCCACACCGCCTTCGTAGGTTTGAATTTCAGAAGCATAATTCGGGCTGACTGTCGTAATGCTTTTACATGCAATAATAGCCCCTTTTAGTAAGTTTATGCTATTGTAAAACTCTATGCCGTTTGGATTAAAACAATTCTTATCTATTCCTGTCTGATAAAAAAAATCTTCAGGTTTAAAAACTCCCTGATGTGCAAGATTGTGAATTGTAAAAACGCTTTTCGAATGATTATAAAGTTGTGAATAGTGATTATGCCATTCCAGTGCGATGGGCAAAATTGCCGTTGGCCAGTCATGGCAATGAAAAACGTCCGGAACCCATTTTACCGCTCGATAAAGCTCAAGCGCGGCCAAGCTAAGCAGAATAAATGGGCGTATAGAATAAGAATCAACACTAAACGGATATATAGTTTCCGAAAAAAAATCAGGGCACTCGATAAACCACGTTATAACCCCGTCAATTTCCGTTTCATATATAGTGCAATAAACAGGAATACCGCCTAAAGCAACTACTACAGGCAAAGTAACTTTACGCAGGCTGTTTTTTAAACTGCGTACAGTATCCAGAACTCCTCCTTTGCCATTTGCGGCGCCATATGCCGGCGTTAATACTCGAACATCAGCTCCTGCTTTGCAAATCGCTGCAGGCAGAGAACCCACGACATCTCCAAGACCTCCAATCTTTGAAAATGGCGCAATCTCTGAAGATACATAGAGAATCTTTTTTACGTTTTTTTCTTTTGATTCACTTGTCTTTTTTGTTGCCACAGAACCCACTCCTTTTATTGTAACATGCAATTAACGGGAGTGCCGCCCTACAATCTTTCTATTACTTTTTCACTGTCTTTTTATACGCCTCTGAAATCTACGTTATAAGCTTTTTCGCAATACTCTCTAACAACCCTTGCTGTGTTGAAAAAACTCGCATTTAAGGCAATCGTATATTGCATCATCTCAATCCATTTTTCACGATTGTTATAATAAGTCGGGATTATTTTTTTCTCAAGCTTATTGTACAAATCTACCGCATCCTGAGATTCATCATAGTTAATAAGATCGTCTTCACTTGGTTCAGGGCCTATTGACCAGCCTGTGACACCTTCGATCCAACCTTCGATCCACCAGCCATCGAGTACTGAAAAATTCATTATTCCGTTGAATGTACATTTCATTCCGCTTGTACCGGAAGCTTCTCTCGGGCGGATAGGATTATTAAGCCATACGTCAACCCCCTGAACGAGGAGAGAGGCTATGTCCATATTATAGTTCTCAATAAAAACAATTGGAATTTCCTTGCCAATTTCCTTCGAGACCTGAATTATTCTCTGAAGAAGCTTCTTACCTCCATCGTCCTTCGGGTGAGCTTTGCCGGCAAACAAAAATTGAACTTTACCTGTTTCAAGAACTTCCTTAAACCTTTTCATATCTGAGAAAAGGAGGTCAGCGCGCTTATATGTGGCAGCCCGTCTCGCAAAACCCAGAGTCAATACATTTGGATCAAGCTGACGGCCAGTAACCTCAAGAACACGGGCAAAAAGACGCATTTTAGAAGCCTGATGCGCATCCCATATCTTCTTATGAGGAATAGAAAGAACCATTACAAGCCGCGTAGGATCAATTTCCCATCCGGGTATCCAGGTATTGAAAAGCTGGCGCATTCCCGGGCTTATCCAGGTGCCAGGATGAACTCCATTAGTAACCCAGTCAACTGTATCCATATTAAACATTTTATTTGACACTTCTGCATGCTTTTTCGCCACGCCATTTACATAACGGCTGAAATTCAGCCCTAAATATGTCATATCAACGTGGCTTTTGTCCGGCATCATCCTATGTATAGTATCGAGCGCGTCTTTCGGAAATACGCTTTCTATAAGGCCAAAGCTGAAAGAGTCATGCCCTGCCGGGACGGGAGTATGTGTCGTGAAAACTACTTTATCGCGTATTTTATCGACATCGTAATATCCCATTTCCCGCATGAGTTCAAGAGTCAGGAATCCCGCATGTCCTTCATTTAAGTGATAAGTTTCAATATTGCCATATCCAAGATCCCTGAGCATTCTTAATCCGCCGACTCCGAGTATGAATTCCTGTAAAAGTCTGTAGCGGTCATCTCCTCCATAAAGATGCCATGTAAGCTTTCTGTCATCAGGGTGATTCGGTTCAATGTCGGAATCAAGGAAGTAAATAGGCAGCGGAAATCCTGTAAGCCCAATATATTCATAACACCAAACCGACAACTGGATTTCTCTTCCCTGTAAAGTAATAGATACTCTATTAGGAAGCTGGGTTAGTTCACGCGCAGGATTCCATTGGGTAGGTTTCTCCTGTTGCCAGCCATTTTGGTCAAAAGATTGGATAAAATAGCCTTTTTTATACAGCAGGGTTATTGCAACCATTGGAACCCCAAGGTCTCCCGCACTTTTTAGTATGTCGCCCGCCAATACTCCAAGCCCGCCTGAGTACGTAGGTATAGACTCTCTCAACCCAATCTCCATTGAAAAGTACGCAACAGAGCGAAATGCAGGATCACGCTCCATAATGGAGCGAAGGGAATTCCCAAGATCACTTTTTAGATTCAACTTTTGTACCATACTTTAAGCACGGCTCCTTCCATATATTTCTACTTTTTTAAAAATTTCTTTAGCAAGAGCTTCATTTGCCATTTCCGGCAGCATTCTCCAATTCCAGTTGCCCGAAGGTGTTGATGGTTTATTAAATCTTGATTCACTTCCAAGTTTCAAAAAATCCTGCATTGGAACTACAGCATAATCTGCAACCGAAGATAAAGCTAAACGGATCAATTCTTCACATATGTTATCTTTGTTGATATTCTTTCCTATGTAATCCGAAATAATGATTTTTTCCTCTTTTGTCACATCGTTTATATACCATCCCAGCGTGGTGTTGTTATCATGCGTACCGGTATATATCACATTATCACCTGTATGGTTATGCGGAGCATAACTATTGCTTGGAGTATCGCTCCAGGCAAATTGCAAAATCAACATGCCAGGAAATTTCATGTCTCTCATAGTTGAAACTACATCCTCAGTAATTATTCCCAAATTCTCAGCCCAAAACGGGCCGTCAGGAAATTCTGTACGAAGCGTTGTAAAAAACTCTTGTGGAACTTCCTGCCAAGAGCCATTTATTGCCGTTGCTTCATCAGAAGGAACTGACCAATAACCTACAAGTCCGCGGAAATGATCAATTCTTAAAAAGTCGAACAGTAAAAGAGAGTGTCTTAAACGAGACATCCACCAGGAAAAACCATCTTCTTTCATGGTATTCCAATTATACAGCGGATTCCCCCAAAGCTGCCCGGTTTCGCTGAAATAGTCTGGAGGCACTCCAGCTACTGAAGTTGGTAATAAATCCTCATCCAATTGAAAAAGATTCGGTTTTACCCAAACATCTGCGCTGTCGAGCGTGGTGTAAATAGGTACATCGCCCACAAGCTCAATCTCAAGTTCATTAAGTTCCTTCCGAAATTCTTTTACCTGCTGAAAAAAGACGAATTGGACAAACCTTTCATATTCTATTTCATTCTGATGGCTCAGCCAAGCTTGATGCAAAGCTTCGTGAGTTCTGAATTTTAATCCATTATCCCATTCATACCAAGGCTTACCATTTTTAGCCTTTTTTAAAGCAGTGAAGAAAGACCAAGGTTCAACCCAATACTGATTTTGCTCGATAAATAGTTCATAATCCTTGAAATCGCCTTTATTCTTAAACCGTTCAAAAGCTTTACGCAGTAATTTTTGTTTGAAAACCCTTACCTTAGGGAAATCTACTATTTCTTTCGAAAAAGCCGGTGGAGCAACGATGTCCGGGTCATTCTTCTCCAGTAAGCCCGAGTCAACTAAGAGTTCAGGGCTTATATAAAGAAAATTTCCGGCAAAAGCTGATGCAGGACTATATGGAGAATTCCCCGTTATTTCCTCAGTTGGAGTTATAGGCAATATCTGCCAAATACTTACCCCCGCTTTATTTAAAAATGAGGCGAAACGTAAAGATTCCTGCCCAAAATCGCCAATGCCCCAACGAGACGGTAAAGATGAAATGTGAAGTAAAACTCCAGCTTTCCTCATTAACGAACTCTCTTCTCACCCGCAATTATAGCATTATCATTACAGATGAACAAAGTTATTGATCACATTCCCCACTTGTCACGAAGCTTTTGCATTTCTCCGCTTTCTTCAAGTTCATCAATTATTTTGCTTATTGCTTCCGCAACATCACTGTCACTTAAGTGGAGGGCTATGGCTTTTCCTCCTTCAGTTATTATCTGCTCAAAAGCAATTTTTAATTTACCGGTAAAATCTCTTTGGTTAACGAACTCTCTTGCGACCGGAATATCCATTAAAGCTGCGTCTACGCGGCCAAGAAGAACTTCGCGGGCACAGTCGTCAAACTTCTGGAATGTCCTTACCGTCACTCCTTCTATCGCATGGGCATAAGTTTCCTGTACAGTTCCTATTTGCGTAGCAACGGACTTTCCCTTTAAAGCTTCGATATCTTTTATATCAGAATCTACTTTCGTTATAAACGCACTTACAGATATCTCGTATGGCTTAGTAAAAGCAACCCTCTGTGCACGCTCTTCCGTAATGCTCATCCCAGCGATTATGATATCTATGCGTTTCGCCATCAGGGTGGGAATAAGAGCATCAAAAGCTATATCCTGCCATTCAACCTTTTTTCCCAGTTTTCCAGCGATTACCTCCATCAAGTCAATATCAAAACCAATAAGGTCCCCCTGTTCGTTTCTTGACTCATATGGTGGATAGGTCGATTCCGTCCCGACAATAAATACATTCTTTTCCATAAGGCCTGCTGAAGCTGAGCTAACAAATAAAAACATAAAGAACACTGCTAAAACTAACGCCAATTTTTTCATAAATACTCCCTCCCTGTTAAAAAATTATCAAACATAATATAAACTATTTGATGTCGATTTTTTGCTTGCTTTGTAGCATCGCAATTTAGAATTTTATCATATTTCGTCATCATAAATTATGGTTTTTTTATGATGTTCGATAAAGAAAGGAATGTAAAATGATGTTCGCAGTCTTAATTCCTGCTGCGGGAGAGGGCTCAAGGCTTGGAAGGTGCAAAGCAAATCTG
>WRBZ01000032.1 GCA_009784305.1 Synergistaceae bacterium | reverse complement strand
GTTAACGCTGGAACTCAGTTTTATATAGAACTGGCTGATAGAGCGAAAATGTCAGTGTTTCCTATCCCGCCAGGCTTGAGAAAGAATGATGAATCCTCCGAGGGTGCAAGCATAAGCCGCAGTAGCTCAAATTCTGAAGAAGTATTCATCCCTGATCAATAATTCTGCGAGGTGGTGAATTATTCGTTGCTGTTTAAAAAGATTTATTGTTTGTAGTATTTTACTTGTTTTTAGTTTATTGTTTTCTGTTTCTGCAGGAGCTTCCTCAATGGAAGAAGCTGTTCTGGTCCTTGAAAACTGGACTTCATTTCGTTGGGGGAAAGATTGTATTATTTGGATGGTGTATTATTCGGACGAGGTTGTTGAACCATGGGTTGAAGCGGAAGCTGCCAGCGCGAATTTTAGTGAAGCGCAAAAGAATGATTACAGAAAAGCTTTTGTTTCAGAGCTTCGAATGGATGAAGCCGAGCCTTTTCTTGTTTCAATATATGCTTTCGGAGCCGCTCCAATTGAGCTTAGACCATTAGCGGAGAAAATGTCGCTTATTAATTCAAATGGCGATAGATTGAAACCAATTAGTTATGATAGAGTGTTTGATGAGCCAACTTCAGGAATTGTTCAGGGGCTGGTTTTTTTTCCGAAACAATCAAATAAAGATTTCTCTATAGAGTTAAGAGGATCATGGGTTTTTAATGAAAGAACATTTTCATTCCATAATCAAAACGGGGACGTTTATGATATTTCACCTATTGTTGCATCTGCACCAAGACAAGATGATCTTATTATTATAGATATGCCGCCCGAACCTCCTCCCGCTGAGAGAAAGGTCAGTAGAAGCGTAACAGCGCCTCCCCCTGTTATCATTGAAGAGAAGCCTAAAATAGAAATTACGCCGGCTCCTACAGAAGATCAAGATGTTGATAAACAAGTAACAACTATTGATAAACAGGTTACGCAGGATAGGAGTAACTTATATATTTCAAAGGAGAAAACTCTTCAAAATTTTATAAACTCGTGGATTGCAAATGATGCTCTCTCTATGTACGATATGCTTTCGGATGAGACACGCAAAATGTATTCGTCGGAATCCTTTGAAAAAGAAATAAAAAGATTGGTTGATTTTAGAAGGGGATTGCTCAGAGGATATAAAATAGACTGGATAGGGGAGGAGAGAGCAAAAATTACAACAACAAAAAAGCTGCTGATAATGAGGACTCTTATAAACAGAACTTTAGGAGTTGTTAGAACGGGCAGGGAATGGCGAATTGTCTGGTAAGCTGAAAAAAAAGAATTTAAGCAGGCTCTTTTTATGGGTAATTTTAATATCATTTGTAGTAACTGTAGTTATTTATTTAATACATGATGTAAGGTTGAGTACGGAGATTTTGAAGCTTGCCATTACTGATGTGCCAGAAATAAGGCTTGAGAGTATAAGAATCGAACGTGAGATATATGGAGCAAATACGAGAATCAATATCCCAAACCTTGAAAGACAAAGCGGGGTTGTGAAAATATCATCCATTGATATTTCCAGGGAACTTTCCAATGGTGATATATGGGAGATAAAAGGGGATAGCGGAGAATATATAGAAAGCTCTGAAACAGCGGCATTTAATGAGATTTCTGGTCGCATCGTACTGAATGGTCAAATTTATGAATTATATGCCCCGAATGTTTCATGGGAAAAAAGCGGAGATTTGGTAATATTCACAAAGGGTGTTGCCATAAAAGGAGGATTCAGCTCTATATCCGCTGATATAGTCAGAGTTGAAAAAGGTAAACTGATCACGATAGAGAAAGGAGGAGAAATTATTTGGAATATTTCAGGTTACGACATAAAAATCTGACGACCATTTTAATTGTCATTATTTTTATTAAACTCTTTTTTTCTTTGTATTATGTTGCGGAAGCCGGAACAGTAGAACTAAACGCCAATAAAATCATATATGACGATATTTCCGGGGTGGCTGCTGCGGAAGGGAACGCAGTATTGTCATATGGAGACGTCAAAATTTTCGCAGAGCGGATAGATTATGATGATGACGCCGGAAAAGTTATCGCTTCATCTACTCCGGGCGTAGGAGTGTCTTTGAATAATAGCAGACAATCGCTTCGCGGCGATAGGTTGCTGTACGATATCAACACTTCTGAGGGAATCCTGACTGGAGCAAAAAGTATGGTGGCAGTTGATGGAAAGCCCGTTTATATTTATGGAGACAACCTTGAAGTAATGCCCTATGAGCTTGCAGTAGAGAGGAAAGTGATAACCGGCAGAAGCAGTTTTACCGGGGATTATGTTATTAAATGGGATAATGTCTCCTTAACTACATGTGTACTCGATCACCCGCATTATCGCTTGGAGGCGAAAAGATTCGTATTTATACCAAAACATAGAGTGGTTGTAAAAAGACCAAGACTTTTCCTTGGAGAGAAGTATATTTTTACTTATCCATTTGACTATATAATAAATGTAAATAGGGAAAGAAATGTTAAGGTATCTATTCTTCCAAGTATTTCGTTTCAGAGCTCCAAAGGAACTGGAATTGGTTTTTCAGGTCCGATAACGTGGGAGTCCGGAAGTATAAATTTTGATGCTTTATATTGGAGCGAGATCGGGTTTGAAGGGAGTATAGCTTTAGAACAAAGGATTGGAGAAGATTTTTCATTTTGGGGAAAATTAGAGCATTCCTGGGATAGAATGTGGAATGAAAAGAAACTCCGGCCTGATATATCATTAAGATATGAAAAGCCTTATTGGTTTGCCCAGCTTAATTGGAGAAATAAACAATATCTGGAAATTCAGAAGAATGCGGAATACCAATATAGAGGAGAATTGGATACAAGTCCGGAATTTGTTATTGGAACTCCGTGGCTTAGGGGTGGGGACGCGTGGTATCGTCTATCAGCTATTTGGGGAAGCTATAGAGCTTCTACTATTTTAGAAAATGGAACTGAAGAAACTGAACCATGGAAAAGCCGTTTAAAAGTTACGGCTGAAGGTTATATTGAGTCGAAAATTGGTTCAGTTACAACGTTCTTGAATCTCAATACTTCGACAATGTTTTATGATGAAAATAGTATGAGACAGGATGTTATAAGTTCAATTTTTGGATTGCGATATAACTTTGGAAATGTAAAAATGGGAACAGCCTATGCTAAGAGCTGGATTTACGGAGAAACTTCCATGAGCTGGGACAGAGAATTTGATAATGAAAAAATTTTTCAGATGCTTGAGATTCCTATTGGAAAATATTTTTATTTTAACATCCTTGGCGGTTATGATCTCAAAGCTGATTTTCTTGGAGAAATGAACTATACGCTGCGTTATTTGAATGACTGCATGGTGTGGGATCTAACATACAGAAACGACCGTTATTGGGGAGGAGAAAACAGATTATTTTTCAGGGTTGGTTTTACAGGTACTCAATTGGAATTCAAAAAAGCGGATATTTTCAATCCTTTTGATAAACCAGTGCCTTAAGAGTTGTGAGTTGAGAATAATAAATAGAGACAAAAGCAAAACGACGGGCGGCAGAATGCCGCCCATGCAAATTTATTCCACTGCCGAAATGTCAATTATTTTAAGTTTTCTGATTCCCTTGGGTATTTTTACGTCAACCTTATCTCCGACCCCACGACCTATCAAAGCCTGCCCTATAGGGCTTCGCGAGGATATCCTGTTACTTTTCAGGTCGGATTCCTCTGATCCTACTATCGTATATGTAAAAATTGAATGCTGTACAGATGATTTTGGAGAAATGTCCTCAAATGTCACAGTTACGCCGAGCACAACTTTGCTTGTATCAAGATTAGTTGCGTCAACTACTTTTGCTTTCGAAAGCTGTGCTTCCAATTGTAATATTCTTGCCTCAATTTTTGCCTGCTCATCTTTAGCTGCCGCGTATTCCGCATTTTCGCTCAAATCTCCAAATGATCGGGCTTCTTCCAGTTGTTTTGATATCTCGGCCCTTCTGGTAGTTCTTAATTCAACCAGTTCAGCTTTCAGGCGTTCATATCCATTTTTTGTCATCGTTGCTAAATTTTCAGTTATCTTGTTTTGCAAGGTGATAAGTACACTCCTTTTCAGCATTTCATAAATAGGCGTTAATTTTAATAATTTTACCATACATTAGGGGGCATTCATGACTTTAAAGAGAAAAGGCAGTAAGGAAAATAATCTCCGTTTTATCCCTCTTGGAGGAGTCGGAGAAATAGGCAAAAACATGTATGTTATAGAGTATGAAGACAACATGATCGTTATTGACGCAGGGTTAAAATTTGCCGATCAAAGTATGCCCGGAATTGATTTCATAGTCCCTGACATATCTTACTTGGAAAAAAACAGGGAAAAAGTTATAGGCATAATACTTACTCATGGCCACGAAGACCATATCGGGGGGCTGACTTTTGTCCTGCCAAGGCTGAATGTTCCGCTATATGGAACTCCTTTGACCCTTGGCATGGTTTCTCAAAAATTCAACGATGAACTCCCAAGCTACAGCCCGATTTTGAACGAAATACATGCAGGGGAAACTGTAGAAATTGGCCCTTTTAAAGTTCGCTTTATGTCTGTAACGCACTCAATTCCTGATGGCGTTGGAATTTCAATAGAAACGCCTTTAGGGCGGATATTGCATTCAGGAGATTTTAAATTTGATTCCAATCCAATAGACAATAAACTGACCGATTATGCCGGATTTGCGGAAGAAGGAAAAAAAGGGATCTTATTGCTGCTATCCGACTCCACTAATGCGGTAAAGGCGGGCTTCACCCCTTCTGAAAGCGTTATTGGAAGCACTTTGGAAAGACTATTCAGGTTATATAAATCAAGGAGGATAATAATTTCGGCTTTTGCGAGTAATTTGCACAGAGTTCAGCAGGTAATCAATACTGCAGCTCATTTCAACCGAAAAGTTGCTTTTCTTGGACGCAGCATGATGCGAAACACTGAGTTAGCAGCTTCTTTAGGATACCTTGATATAGACAAGCGAACGATAATACCGAGCGAGAACATTGATAGAATCCCGGATAATCAACTTGTCATAATGACGACAGGCAGTCAGGGAGAACCGTTTTCGGGTCTTGTTTTAATGAGCAGAGGCGAGCACAGGGCAGTTAAATTAGGCGATCATGATGTTGTCCTGCTGTTAGCTTCGGCTATTCCCGGCAATGAAAAATTAGTCAATAACACTATCAACAGGCTTTTTGATATAGGATGTGATGTCATTTATGAGGAACATGAAAAAGTGCATGTTTCAGGCCATGCATCCGCTGAAGAACTAAAAATGATGCTGAACATAATTAAACCAAAATACTTTGTTCCAATACATGGAGAATCCCGCCATTTGTTCAGGCACACAGAACTTGCCTCTGAAACCGGCGTTCCGAACAAAAATATTTTTGTACTTCAAAATGGGGACGTCCTTACTTTCGACAAAGGGAGCAAAGCTCAAAAGAAGGGTAGAATCAACACCGGTTCAATTATGGTCAGTGGTAATTCTTTCGAACAGGTAGAACCTACAGTTGTTAAGGAAAGACTGGAACTTGGAGAAGAGGGGGTAGTGATTGTATCTGCCACTTTGAGCAAAAAAGGAACTCTTATTGCTAAACCTTTGATCATAACCAGAGGATTTTTGTTTCAGGATGAACAGGATGATTTTATTGAAGAAGGGATAATTCTTTTAGATAAACAATTTAAAGATATACTTAAAAAAAGTGATTTTGACATAAATTCCATCAATAAGCGTGTTAAAATGAGCATTCGTGAACATATACGCAAGCGCAGCCAGATGAGTCCCGTAATTTTACCGATAATAAGAGTTGAGGATTGAAACATGTTTGAGATAGTATTTTTAGGCGCAGTGCAAGGGATAACTGAGTTTCTTCCTGTGAGCAGTTCTGCTCATCTTGCTTTTTTTCAGATGCTATTCGGTTATGATAATATGCTTGCATATGACATAGTATTACACATGGCAACCCTTTTTGCTTTATTCGTTTTTTTCTGGAAAGATATTCTTTCCTTGACCATAGAATGGGTAAGCGGGTTTTTTAAACCGGAATATCGCAAGAGAACAGGGTGGGGCTACGGTTGGGCTATACTGTGCTGATCATTTATCACTGCGTTGATTGCTTTACCATTGAAAAGGGTTGTGGAAAAAGCAATGGAATCTCCAGTTATTGTTGCTTTGGGACTTACTTTTACATCTTTGATATTGTGGTATATGGGAGATTTGTCTAAAAAAGCTCAAACGCAAAAAGTTTCCTTAAAAAGCGGTTTAATGGTTGGTTTTATCCAGGGAATAGCTGTAATTCCCGGAATATCACGTTCCGGCTCCACTATTGTTATGGGACGGTTAGCGGGGCTATCCCCTGAAGAAGCTTTCCGTTTTTCATTTATGATCTCCATTCCTGCTATATCGGGAGCTACTTTTCTGGAAATACTTAATATGTTTAAGATTGGAGAAGTGACTCTGCCTTCATACTGGTGGCTTGGGGCGATTCTGGCCTTCTTTCTTGGGTTGTTTTCGCTTATCTTACTGCGAAAATTTGTCATTAGCGGACGTTGGAAAATATTCTCAGTTTATTGCGCTTTATTAGCGTTTTTAATGATATCCGGCCACATTATGAGGTAAGAAGTGAAAATTATTTTAGCGTCTGAAAGCCCTCGAAGAAGAGATTTGTTATCGTTGATAGGATGTAAGTATGAGGCATACAGCCCTAATGTTGACGAATCAATATTGGAAGGAGAACCCCCTGAGTGTGCTTGCGGCAGGCTATCTGCTGCAAAAGCTGAAAAAGCCCGCTTGCTTTTTGCAGACGCCCTTATCATCGCAGCGGATACTCTTGTTACCATTGATAACGATGTATTTGGCAAACCGTGCAACAGCGACGAAGCCAGAGTAATGTTGAATAAGCTCAATGGGCGGGAACATAAAGTTATTACAGGTTTAACCATAATATTTATGGGTAAAACAATAACCGAAACCGAAACTACCATAGTTTGTTTTCGTAAATTGTCCGAAAATGATATGGAGGCATATATTTCAACTGGCGAGTTTCAAGGAAAAGCTGGAGCTTACGCTATTCAGGGATATGCTTCTCTTTTCGTTGAGCGTATTGATGGAGATTACTTTAATGTAGTGGGACTCCCTTTACAAAGATTGAGCAGGATGTTTGAAAGAATTGGGATAGAATATGAAAAACAGTTAAATATAGGAGATTGATACCAAAATGGGCACATCAAAATACAATCCTGTTCCAAAAAAAGCAGTATTAGTTTTTATCTTTACGGTTGTTATTATTGCTTCATACTTTGCTTTACAACCCCGTGTAAAAGTGGAGCTCAATAATAACAACGTGGAGATTTTTGCGGACTACAGGGATGTCGTCATGCTCGCACAGAATACAAATAAACAAACTGAGGAAGTCTTGAGATATCTTGTTGATTGCGGAATAACGGGAATGATGGTTAGTGAGCTTACAGGGGAGCTTTTATCTTCCGGAGGCTTGCCCATTTTTTATGGGACTCCTGAGTCTATTGAGGAAACAAGGTTTACAGGTTTGAAAGGCTCTTTGATCGTGATACCGGAAGAATTGCCATACACAAAAGACATGCTTGAATTGATGGAGATACGTTTCGGAGGAAAACATATTCAATTATCTCAAGGGATTGGTGTTTTACTTCCTTTTTCAAATAAAGATATGGAAAAATATGGAGTAGTTCCTGACCTGGAAGGAATATATGTTGCAAATAAACTTGATCTTCCGGTTTTTTGGCGTGTAGCTCAGGCTCATAACGGAGAGACGCATAGTGCTCTGAATATGCTTTCGGCAATTCTTGAGAAATATAAAAATATAAGCATAGTTGCCCCTTTTGGTGATATAGCGCTTGGATTCCCGGACATGTATCAATTTGCCGAAGTTCTAAAAAAGAATAAAATTCCGGCAGCGCAGGTAGAATTTTCCAGGCAGCTTGGCGCTCAGGAAATATCACGCCTCATGTTTCCAAACCTTATTCCATTGCATAGCGTAACGCAGGAGGAAATAACTTCCCGTAACATTACACGCCTGGCATTGTATGAAAGGCTGATTCGCGCCGCTTCCGAAAGGTCTGTACGTATGCTGATGTTCAGGCCGGCTCAAGCTGGGACGTCAAGAAATCCGCTCAATGAATTTGGAGAGGAAATAAAGAAACTAAAGGGCGGGTTGACCGCTCGTGGATTCACGGTTAAAAAAATAGAGAAAGCTTTCGAAGGAGTAAGCTGGAATAATTCCATCTATGGGATATTAGCGTGCGGTTTGATGTTTTTATATACTTTATTCAGTTATTGCGCACGACTTTACACAGATAAAGATGATGAAAATTTCAACATAAAGTTAGTATCATTGTTTGTATTTTGCGCAGCTCTTTTGCTTCCCGCGATGTTGTATTCTCAAAGGATCACAGTACTGATTGGAGCGTTTGCCGCTGTTTTTATAGTGGCTGAAGCTTCCATTGTGGCAATGAACCCCGAGAAAACT
>WRBZ01000031.1 GCA_009784305.1 Synergistaceae bacterium | reverse complement strand
TTTTCTCGTAAGGATCGTCAGGATAAACAACTATACGGTTCAAAGCGGGATAGTTAGGGTCAATTTCGAGAGCTTTCGCGAAATATTTCTGCGCGTTGGAGAAGTTTCCCGTCTTGTTGTTCCATACGCCAAACCAATACCATGCATCGGGGTTTCCCGGCTGCTGGTTCAACGAGCACACAATATAAGGCAGGGCTTTCTGATATCTTTCCTGCTCGATAAACGCAATACCCATATTTAGCTGGGAAATTGCACTATCAAAGATAGGTTCTGGCAAAGACGCTACTGCAGGAGGAGTCGCTTGCTTGGGTTTTGAAGGTCTTTTCGCGGGAGCGGGCTTCTTCTTGGTATTAGCGTCTGCGGTGCGCGTGGCGACCCTTTTTCCCGGTTCGGTAACTCCCGGAGCGCTTGAATAAGCTATATTTGTGCTTAAAAACGTAAATAAGGCGATAAGCCCGAAAAAAATATATAAAAGTTTCGCTTTTCTATTCATTTTCGATTTGCTCCTTCTGAATAAACGGGCGGCAGGTTACCGCCCCTACTGACACTCTATTGCGTGACGCCGAGCGAGGCGTCCCCTATCTAAAACTGTCGCCGTATGGGCCGCGGATTCGTCCGTTCTTTTTTATGACTATATCCTTTAATTGAACAGGGTCGTTTCTACTCTTTTCGTGCGTGACTACTACAACAGCTTCTCTTGCCTGCACCCATTGAACCTTCACTTTGCCTATTTCTTTTGGTATCACAACTGCCTGTCTTTCAGGGTCAACCGTTATGTATGTATCGCTTCTTACAACGTCAAGAACGTCCCCCACGGCAACGGAGTCCATTTCCCCCAGTGAGATTATATATTCTCTCCTTTTGCGCGTTGATTTTGCGGTCGGGGATATTATTTTTCCGATAGTGGTGTAAGAGCCGTCAAAAGCGCTTACTGTTTCAAATCCGCCGTTATTTCGGGCGAAAGCGGTCGTTGCATGCATAATTATCTGCTTATGCGCCGCATCGGTTGCGTTTTTAAATGCCTGCCACGCTGAAGTGCTGTTGAATTGTTCCCAAGTGGGGAATGACATTTTCTGCCCTTTATTTTTTGTTTTCGTAAGGCCTAATAAATCAAATCCGTCGGAGAATGGAAACGGTATGCTCACAAACGAGTCCAGGAAGAAAAGCTGCCCTTCTGACGGAGAGAATGTATAACGTTTATCCTTTCCCTGAACGGGGCGGTCGGCAAACATCTCGGCATTAATAGAATCGAAAATTTTTACCCGCATGGCTATCACGTTGGAATCATGATTCCCGAGAACATTGTCCCTTCTTTTAATCAAAGTGCGGTATATTTCAACTTGAGCTGCCATGTCTCCTTCTCTTCTCGGGGAATCAAGCCAGCGGTTCATTCCGTTTGAGTCGAGTATCTCAACGTCGATTTGCGGATAGTCCATAAAAAGAGAGGCAAGGAACTGATTTATCTTACTTTCCAATATGCTTTGCGGGTAGTATTTACTTTCCCAAACCTGAAAGTCTGTAAGGTTTATTACGGGAAAAAGTTTCAGATGCAGGCGTTCCATTTCTCCGTAAAGAAAATCGTTCTTCCAGAATTTTGTTTCAGTTTTGTCATCGTTTGGAAACAGTTTTAAAAAATTCCTTTGATCGCCCGCGCTTGCAGTCAGGCAAAAACAGCCCGCTATAACAAGCAAAAGCAGAATAATAAAGAACTTTTTGAGAAGTGAGAACATTCTCATGAAATATCCCTCTTTCTATATTTTTCTGTTTTTTTATCGGCTGATTAGGATGGAACCATAAGCGGATATATTTATTTTAATTTTTGTAATATAATTAAACCGATATTTATATTTTTGCAGAACATAGGAGAATTAAATTATGATCGACGTCAAGGCTCTGTTTTCTTTAAGTTACGGGCTGTATATTGTAAGTACCGGATATGATGGTAAGCTGAACGGGCAGATTATAAACGCAATGATACAGGTGACCTCAGAGCCCATATGTATTGCTGTATGCCTGAACAAAGATAACTACACAACCGAGCTTTTGGAGAAAAGTGGATATTTTTCCGCATCAGTGCTTGACAATGATGTTTCAATGCCTTTTATAGGTAATTTTGGTTTCAGGTCCGGGCGCAGCCATGATAAATTTGCCAACTGCAAAGAATGGGTCATAGGGGAAAACGGAGCTCCAAAGGTAAAGGAAAATTGCATAGCTGCAATCGAAGCGAAAGTTATTTCTGTTACCAGTGCGTATACTCACAAAATATTTGTCGGAGAAGTTACATCCGCTGAATATATACGTGAAGGTAAACCTCTTTCTTATGCGGATTATCACATCTTAAAAAAGGGAAAAGCTCCTGCTAACGCCCCTTCCGCTATTTTTAATAAATTATAATTAATTTTTCCATAGTGCTTTGCAATATATCTTTTATGCGATATACTTTCAATTAACTTTTTGATGTAATTTGGGGGCGAAAGGTAAATGGACAATCAGAGGTTTGACGGTTTAGGAAGATTTTATGTCGAGAATTATTCACTTTACAGGGAATTTTCAGAAAGAATTCAAAATCTTGTACAGAATTTAATTGAGCGCGACGATATTGAGATATATAAAATCGAAGCTAAAATAAAAACTCCGGAGGAACTTTTAAAAGGATCATCAGGAAAGATATATCCATCTTCTTTTGAAGACATTCCTGATTTTGTGATGGTCAGAATTTTATTGCGTTTCCCTGAAGATGCGGGAAAAGTTGAACAAATTATATCAGAAGAGTTTACTATTGATGCCGAACGCTCCACGCCTGCAAGCACTTTGGACGACCCTTTCAGGTTCGGCTACCCTTCCGCTTCATATGTTTTATCCCTTTCAGAAAAGCGCTCCGCGCTTCGCGAATGGAGAAAATACAAGGGTTTGCTCTTTATCCTGGACATAAGGACCATGCTTCAGGAAGTTTGGGCAGCCGTTCTACCTAAAGTCAGAGTCGATGTCGATAACGCCACAAAGAGAAAAATGGAAAGAAAACTCATACGCATAGCTTCCTTGCTGGAGGAAGCGGATGAAGGGTTCCTGTCCCTCTACGAGACTTCAAAGAATGCTTTCCCTGTTCCTGTAACGCAAGATAAGGATTTTGCCCGTAAAGAAGCTTCTGTAATGGATGCTTCGCGTGTGTATTCGTTAGAGGAACTTTATGACTGGTTCGCGCGAAGGCCTGAGATTTTGGATAAATTGAGCGCTGCCGCGCTGAAAGCTGGCTTCCCGGTGTTTGTTCCATCGCCCGACTATCTGCGTACCAGCTTTGAGAATTTATGCATGGTCTTCAAGGCAGCCGATATCGACACGATTGAAGAAGTTGAAAAATTTATGCTCAGCATTGAAGAGAACGACAAAGGGCTAAAACAGCTTCAAAGTATAAATGAGACATTTGAAAAAAGTGTAAACTGGAGAGTTGACTCGTATTCAGCACTGTTCCTTATTGCCCTGAATTTAAAATGGGAAGCTTTAAGGGATAAGGACCTTGTCAGTCTTGGGATAAAGAAAGGCTCAGACAGAATAAACGGGTTGATTAAATAGAAACCCGAAGGCGCTTTCAGCTGCATAATAAAATATAAGAAAATAGGGCGAATTGTTTTAGATTCGCCCTTTTTTATATATAATTAATTTAATTATATTTTTTTAATAAATAGGAGGTATCTTTTTGAAAGAGGCAACGTTCTGGATTACACTTGCTTATTTGTTGGGGTCAATACCTACGGGATTTCTTCTTGTTAAGTATTTTAAAGGAATGGATATTCGCTCATTTGGTTCCGGTAATACAGGGGCCAATAACGTAAGACGTATATTGGGAAAAGAATGGGCAATATTTGTCGCCATAATTGATATGCTGAAAGGAGTCTTGGGGCTGCTTGGCGCTATGGCTTCAGGAATGGCGGATCCGTGGGTGCTTTCCTTGATAGCGCTGGCAGGAGTGTTTGGGCACAATTATCCTGTATGGTTGAAGTTTAAAGGCGGAAAGGGAGTTTCTACAAGTTTCGGAGTTATTTTTCTTTTGTGGCCGCTCAATTCATTTGCTATTGCCATGATGGGCGGAGTTGTCTGGTATGCGGTAATGCGTACTACCCGATATGTGTCGCTGGCTTCAGTATCATCTCTTTTTTCAGTTGCTTTTTTCTTTTTTATTTTAGGCGCGCCGTTAGCTTTTACGTTGTTTTCTCTCCTGCTCGCTTTACTTGCAGCTTGGCGTCATTATGAAAATTTGGAACGCATAATAAACGGAACAGAAAACAGAATATAAAAATAGTGGACGGCGTAAAACAGGACGTCGAGGACACCGTCCCCTACGGCGTCCCGCCATAAAAATATTCATAATAGGAGAGTGTTTATATGTATTCAATCCTCGCTATAAATCCGGGTTCGACAAGCACTAAAATAGCATGGTTCCACGATGAAGAATCTGTATGGCAGGAAACTATAACCCATAGCAGCGATGAACTTGCCCCATTTGAAGATATTACGGACCAGTTTGAGTTCAGGTTGCAAACAATCAATGACTGCGTAATGAAACACGGAAACTCATTTTCCGAGCTTTCCGCCGTGGCTGGCAGAGGAGGGATAGTCGACCCGATACCGGGAGGGACATATTCGGTCGATGATTTTTTACTTAAGAGGCTGCGTGTGGGGAAGCCATGGGAACACGCCTCTAACCTCGGAGGGATAATTGCACACGCTATAGCATCCCCGCTCGGATTTCCGTCATTCATAGTCGATCCTGTAGCTGTTGATGAACTTGATGAAATTTCCAGGATAACAGGGCTTCCTGAACTTCCAAAACCCTCTTTAGCGCACGCTCTTAACGTCAAAGCCACCGTACGCCGGGCGGCTAAAGACTTGAACAAAAAATGGGACGATGCCAACTTTGTCGTGGTTCATCTCGGAGGCGGATGTACCATATGCGCGCACAAGGCAGGAAAGATGATAGATATAAACAGCGCAAGTGATTTTGGCCCGTTTTCTCCTGACCGCGCCGGAGGACTGCCAGCCAAAGATATAGTGGATATATGCTTCAGCGGGAAATATACTGAACAGGAAGTAAAGCGGAAACTTGTGGGTAATGGGGGAATGGTCGCTTACCTTGGAACAAGAGATATGCGCGAAGTTCATAAAATGATGGAATCAGGCGGAGAAACAGGAAAAAAAGCCGGGCTTGTTTATAGGGCAATGGCATGGCAGGTTTCAAAGGAAATCGGCGCTCAGGCTGTCAGCCTTTCCGGAAAAATCGACGCAATACTTTTCACTGGCGGAATAGCTCATGACAGTAATTTTGTAAAGCTTATACAGGAAATGACAGGATGGATAGCCCCATGCCTCATATACGCCGGTGAGGATGAAATGCAGGCCCTTGCTGAAGGAGCGCTGAGGGTGCTGAGAGGGGAAGAGAGCGCGAAGTCTTATCCTGAGAACGTAAAGGGTAGCAATACATGATTTCTATTAACGGTTTTGATTTTTTGTTTACGCGCTGCAAGGAATTGAAAAAGAAAAAAGTCGCCGTTGTCTGCCCGTATGAGGATGACGCGCTAACAGCTATAGAAGAGGCAAGAAAAGCCGGATATGTTTCTGCGGTGTTGGTCGGCGAGGAGGATAAAATCAAGCTTATGGCTGATAAAACAGGAGTCAGCCTGGATAATTATGAATTATTGGAAGCAGTGGGGGAAGAAAAATCAGCCGAAGTGGCAGTTCGCGCCGTATCTTCCGGAAGCGCCGACCTTCTCATGAAAGGGTTCATTAAGACGGCAACGCTTCTTAAAGCCGTGCTGAACAAAGAATGGGGGTTGCGCGGGGAACGCGGAGAATCTGTTTTATCCCATGTAATGTTTGCCGAAATTACATTATTGAATAAACGCGTTGTTGCCATTACAGACGGCGGCATGAATATGTATCCCGATGTAAAGACGAAGGCAGCAATAATCAACAATGCCGTTTCATGCCTGCATAAGCTTGGCGTGTCATGTCCAAAGGTCGCTCTTTTGGGAGCGGCGGAACAGATGTATCTCAATGTTCCCGCAGCGAATAACGCTAAAACTCCGGTTGAGGAAGAACTTTCGAAAACCGCTTCCGATGCCGCGTTGCTATGCAAAATGAACGAACGCGGAATCATAAAGGACTGCATAGTTGACGGCCCTATGGGGCTTGAATCGGCGTTTTTCAAGGAGAACGCTATCGAAGCAGGTATAAAGTCAGCAGTCGCAGGCGAAGCTGATATCCTTGTAGTTCCTGACATAGACTCCGGGAATATGCTTGGTAAATCAATGGCATATATAGCGGGCGAAACTTGCGCGGGCGTGCTGCTCGGCGCTGGGAAACCGGTCATAATGTTGAGCAGGCATGATACTTCAAAGACAAAACTTTGCTCGATAGCGCTTGGAGCTGTCATTTGAAAGAATTGA
The DNA here is from genome assembly GCA_009784305.1 of Synergistaceae bacterium. Classification (GTDB taxonomy): domain Bacteria; phylum Synergistota; class Synergistia; order Synergistales; family Aminobacteriaceae; genus WRNQ01. Next base: position 2,326 of record WRBZ01000031.1, on the reverse strand, counting down.
TGACGGCCGTTTCGGAATGGCTGAATCAAGGTGAAAATGTAGTATTGGCGACGATAATAGCCTCTACCGGCTCAACGCCAAGAGGAACCGGCGCGCGAATGGCAATGATAAGCGACGGGAGCTTTGTTGGAACGATTGGCGGCGGAGCGGTGGAGTATAAAGTCCAGGAAATGGCAGCTGAAGCGTTTAAGGATAAAATATCCCAAATTAAATCATTCAACCTTTCAAATGGCGAAAAGGAAGATTTGGGAATGGTTTGCGGTGGAAGCGTTACGGTATACCTTCAATATATACAAGCTAACGAAGGGAATGCGCGGGACTTGTTCTCTTTTGGCAGTGGTTTGTTTTCACAAAATGTTGACAGTTGGCTTGTAACCGATATTACCGATGAAACAGATTGCCATATGTATATTCATGTTTTAGGGTCAAATAACGTTGATCTGCCGGATTACTCGCAGGAATTATTTGCAAACCGCGCCGCGCAGGTTGAAATATCCGGAAAAACGTATTATTCGGAGCCGCTGACAAGGGCGGGTAGGGTGTACGTTTTCGGAGGAGGGCATGTTTCGCGGGAATTGATACCATTGTTATCGCATCTTGGTTTTAGCTGCTTCGTGTTTGACTGCCTGCCTGAATTCGCGGATAAGAAATTATTCCCTGCAGCGGATGGCGTTATTTTAGGCGGTTTCAACAATATTTCCGCATATGTCGACATTACGGAAAAGGATTATGTCGTTATTATGACGAGAGGGCACAGTTCGGATTACACTGTGCAGGCGCAGGCGCTTCGCCTCAAACCGTATTATATCGGTGTCATTGGAAGCAGGGCGAAAATCGATGCCGTTTCCAAAAAACTCAGGGAGCAAGGTTTTTCGCGGGAAGAAATAGACAGCGTTCATACCCCGATTGGCATCGACATTAAGGCGGATACTCCCGCCGAAGTCGCCGTCAGTATAGCCGCAGAGCTTATAATGGCCAGAGCTGAAGCTGTAAATTTAATATTGAAAAAGGTGGATAATAAATTGAAAAATTCAACGATCAGCATAGAAGAAGCCGTGGGGCTTCCTCTTTCACACGACCTTACAATAATTGACCCTGAAAGAAATTATAAGGGGGCAAAATATAAACGCGGGTATATTCTGCATAAAGATGACCTGCCTGTTTTACGAAGAATGGGGCGGCTGCACCTTTCCGTTCTCGAACTTGAACCGGAGGAAATCCATGAAGACTTTGCGGCAATGAGGCTTGCTAAAAGGTTTAAATCTTCGTCATTTTTAATAACATTGCCCTCGGAAGGTCGCTGTAACCTGAAAGCGGAAAAAGACGGGCTTTTCATCCTTGACGAACATATGGTCAACAGGATAAATTCCGATAATGATTGGGTATTATCTACCATAGCGAACTACTCAACTGTAAAGAAAGGTGAAACTGTAGCCGCATGGCGCATAGGTCCGCTCGCGATGAATGAGTCACGTGTGGCGATGGCTGAAAAGGCGATTGAAGAATCGATGGTCAAATTCAAAATAGCGGAGTTCAAACCCCTTAAAACAGCTCATATAACGATCGGCTCGGAAATTCTGAGCGGGGAAATACGCGACGCGTTTCACTCGAAGCTGCTGCATAAATTGGAAAAATACGGGGCGCCAATAATCTTTCGTACAACTGTGACTGACGACAAGAACGATATAATCGAAGCTATAAAAAAAGGCTGCGAACGCGGCGCCGAAGCGATATTTTGTACGGGAGGCATGAGCATCGACGCGGACGATATGACGCCGGGCGCTATTTATGAGGTGAGCGATGAGGTGCTTTTCAGAGGGGTTCCGGTTTTACCGGGCTCGAATTTGATGCTGGGGAGAAAGAAATGGAGTGCAAACAGCGGGGAAGTTTATATATTCGGAGTTCCCGCGTGCGCGGTACACTCGGACACTACGTCATTGGACACGGTCATGAGCAGGGTTTATGCAGGAGTTCCCCCAACTGAAAAGGATACCCGCACATGGGGAGTGGGAGGGTTGTGCCGGATGTGCGAAAAATGCGCCTTTCCGATATGCAGTTACGGAAGCCGTTGATTTCCAGGTTGGTTTTATGCAGCGTGTTTTATCCCATTTATGATGAAGCCCAAATATAAAGTGAAGCTACGGAGCCGTAAGGAGAATATCTTTTACGGTATTTCTCAAATTCTTCTTTAGTCAGGTCTTTCAAGCCGTATATTTTCATCATTCCGCGTCGTATTGCGAGGTCTCCCCAACTAACGACATCCATGCGGCGCATTGAGAAAATGAGGAACATCTCCGCTGTCCAAATGCCTATACCCGGAAGGGAG
>WRBZ01000030.1 GCA_009784305.1 Synergistaceae bacterium | reverse complement strand
CCCTGCGGTATTTTGTGATCGTGTTTCAGTCTTGAGCCAACGCTCGAACCTGTTTGGGCTTATTCTTTATATGCGAATGACGGCAGAATCATTGCTGACAGAAAACTTTAAAGTAAGCTCTATGTTTTCAAATTTTAGGATCGGGTCAAGACACCCATGACACGTTATTGTGGGGATTAGCGCCGCGAAAGCGGCGCTTTATTTTGTTTTTTTCGTCTTCGCTAACCTGCCGCTGGCAGGCGCGGCAATTGCAATGACGGGAGTAGTAATGCTTTTCTACGTGAATTTAACCGCTAAGTTTGAGTTTTTTAGTTTCTCCCCTTGTACATTATATACAGTACATGGTATTATTATTTAGCCCATTACTCAGTTGTTTGCGCTATCGCTGCTTCTTGGTTTCGGGACTTTTTGGTTTAATTGGAGAGAATAGCATGATAACAAAGGATAAGAAACAGGATGTAATAACGCAATACCGAACGCACGAGAGCGACACCGGCTCGCCGGAAGTGCAGGTAGCAGTTCTTACGGAGAGGATCCGTGAGCTTACCGAGCATATGAAAATCCACGTCAAGGATTTCCATTCCAGACGCGGGCTTCTGAAGATGGTTGGCCGCCGCCGCAAATTATTGCGTTACCTTAAGGATAATGATTTTGACCGCTACAAGAGTCTGATAGAGAGACTCGGTTTGCGGCACTGATTCTATTATTTATTACGGCGCGGAATAGCAATTAGAAAAGGGCGGATGTTTTCCGTCCTTTTTTTATTATTCTTTTTGGCAATTCGCCTATTGACAATTCGTTTATCGGGTAGTATTTTAATTTGTATGAAAAGTATGAATTCGTTTAGAAGCGCAAATATGTTTTGGTGGTGGCGGCTTTAGAGCTGCCCTCTGCCTGTTTCTCTTAGGTTAATATAGAATAAAAATTAACAAAAGAGGCGAGCGAGGGATTTTAAATAATCCTTGTTCGGCTCTTTTTTTATAACAAAATCTTACGGGAGCCTGCCAAGTAGAAGGAGGTTCCCGTTTTTATTATTTAAGACGCGTTTTGTAGGGGCGGCATTTTGCTTGTGTTCTTCCGGGTGCCGGCCGCTAATAAAATAGAATAAAAAAAAATTAAAGGGGAGATTCATTATGTCGCAGGTTAACAGTTTTAAGGAAGCTTTAAGCACAGGTTACTTTGGTCCATATGGCGGGCAGTTTATTCCGGATGCTTTGAAAAATCGCCTTGACGCCCTGACGGAAGCTTTTATGTCAGCTATGGCTGACGAGAGCTTTCATAAGGAATATGTCCGGATATTGGATGAATACGTCGGGCGCCCGACAGCCATGACCGAATGCTCCAACATAAGCAGAGAGCTTGGAGGCGCGCGGCTTTTCCTCAAAAGAGAGGATTTAGCCCACGGAGGAGCGCATAAGATAAACAATTGCGTAGGACAGATTCTTCTGGCGAAGCGCATGGGAGCAAAACGCATTATTGCCGAAACGGGAGCCGGTATGCACGGAACTGCAAGCGCTATGGCCGCCGCCATGTTCGGAATGGAATGTACAGTTTATATGGGCGAAGTTGATATAGCAAGGCAGGAGCCCAACGTAGAGCGAATGAGGGCTCTGGGTACAAATGTCGTTAGCGTCACCGCAGGGCAGAAAACTTTAAAAGAAGCTGTAGACGCAGCGCTTATGGCGTATATCGAACAACCGGATACATTCTACCTTTTGGGTTCCGTCGTCGGCCCTCATCCCTACCCGTCGATCGTTCGGGAATTCCAGAGCGTGATAGGTAAAGAAGCAAGAGCCCAAATGCTGAAACGCGAAGGTAAACTGCCGGATTACGCAATCGCCTGCGTTGGCGGTGGAAGCAATGCAATGGGGTTGTTTTCCGCCTTTCTCGATGATGAAAGCGTTGCACTGATAGGGATCGAGCCTTCGGGGAAGGGCCTCAACTATGGAGAACACGCCGCAACCTTGACTCTCGGGAAACCCGGAGTATTGCATGGATTCAATAGTTATGTGCTCACGGATGACAAAGGCGAAGCCGCTCAGGTTTATTCAATTTCGGCCGGGCTCGACTATCCGTCGGTGGGGCCGGAACACTCGCACCTCAAAGATACAGGCAGGGTCAAATATGAACTTGCTTCCGACAAGGAAACATTGGAAGCTTTCAGCATTCTTTGCCATAAAGAAGGGATTATCCCTGCTCTGGAAAGCTCTCACGCACTTGCTTACGCATTCAAGATACTTCCGAAACTTGATAAAGATAAAATAGTATTGGTCAACCTCTCAGGAAGAGGGGATAAAGATTTTCATTCCATCCCGGGGGAGTATAAAACTCCTGTTTTATTAAAAAATTGACGGTCAATTGCAGAAGTAACCGCAACTTATAATGGGGTAAATGCAACCTGAAGCGATATGGATGCATTTTCCTTTGGAAGCGCTGCAGAACAGGACAATAGAATTGGGAGCTCAGGGCACCAATGAAGGGGAATTATTGAAGTTATGAAAGTTTTTAAAATTTGCATTTGACAAAATACTATTTCCCTGATAGAATATCAAAAATTCTTGGAAAAGGAGGAAAGACACATGAATATGCTGAATTTGAATTCGTTGCTGAAAAGTAATACTGCTTCTCAGGTTGTAATAATTATGATTCTCGGTCTCATTACCTTGTGGTCTGTTCCTCCGACGACGAGCTGAGAAACTGTTGGCCGAAAACGTAGAGGGGCGGACCTTAAATAAAAGGGTCCGCCTCTTTTTTTTTCAAAAATAGCGACCGGCTCAAAAGTAAGGAATCTTAATTTTATAGAATTATATACGGAGGTGATTTATGAATTATTAACGCCAGATTGATTTCGATACAGGATTTACGAGTTCAGATTGTTTCAGTTTTATGTTTTAAGATCTTCACTTTTCTTTACAAAAACTTTACAGGAGGCGTTTGATAATGAGTAGTTCACGTTTTATGAAATTTTTATTGGTTGCTTTACTGATGTTTTCGTTTGTTGTGCCGGGACATGCTGAGCCTTTTGCTCCCGGAAACTTTATCATTCATGATGATGTATTGGACGCGGAGTCACGCAAGGAATATGCGACCCGGATGGGGTTGGGGTCAGAATCAGGACCATGGGTTGGGATCACTCCTGCGCTCGCCGTTCCAACCACCCCATTTGGAAGGGCGCAGGGCGCTAACACCCCTTCAACAGCTAACTTCCCCGAGTCAATGCGGCTGGGTATGGAGTATTTTACCTTCGGGACGAACGTGTACGAGTCGGAAGTAGCGCAATGGTTCACTTCACCGGCTTTCCGTTATGTAAACGTAGATTACAGCGACAGCAGCGTTCACGTACCGTTCGTATCGGAGCGGCTTCATACGCGAAACGAGGATCTGCGGGGCTACACCGCTTATTACACTACCAACAAGGAAATGAACGATTGGTTTGACAGCCTTTCAAAGCTGCCCGGCAGCAATATGAAATATCAGCTCGTAACCGGATTCCCATTTTTCTCGGGAACCGGCGGTACAGCCGGCTATAACCTCGAAAGAACCTTCGAACTCGTAGTTGGAGTGCTCAGTAAGGGCGGCGTGGCTTTCACCCCGGAAGAAGTAAGAGATCTCGGTAAGCCGGTAGTGTGGCTGCATGGCCAAATCCATGGCAATGAGACATCTCCGGGTGAAGCACTGTTGCAGCTCGCAGCAGATTTAGCAAGAGGCTGGACAAGGGACGGAGTGGACTTTGGCGCCATTCTGGATAAGGTTACCGTCGTCATAGTTCCGCGATTCAACATAGACGGAGCTTACGCCTGGAATCGCGCTTCGACGGGCGCCGCTCCTTCTGGCAACGCCGGCCAGGGTTCGAGTGGAATCGACATGAACCGCGATTTCGTAGGATTCGAGACGCCGCTTGTACGCGCCGTCCGCCAGCTTAATATAGCCTACGACCCCATCGTCAGTTTCTGCGGACATGAGATGGGCTATACCTGGGATAGCGAACAGACACGTAACACTGCCACCGGAACCGCCTACACATCCAATGGTTATCGTCGGGGCTATCAACCGGCGATGACAACAACCTTTACTTTCAACCTGAACGTGGATAAACGGGTGAGGGACCTTGGGCAGTATCTTTACGAACCCGCTACGAGAAAACTCCTTGAGGACAAAAAAGTCGGATGGGCTTGGTATATCGGCGGGTCTGCCGGTGGAACCCAATACGTCGACCTTGACGAGGTTGTCGCAAGCAACGGAACAACCTTGTCCCCATATGGTGGTCGGCTCACTTACACCCAGGCGCACAGCGATTTTGCCCTGGTCCCTGAAGAGGGGATCGGCATAAACGGAGTTGGCCTCGGAAACCAGTCCCTGGTGTTCGTTCACGAAGCGGCGAACGCCGAGCACGGCAATACAGTTCGTTTGAACTACCTGCGCCGTACGTACGCTCATTATCTCGGCGCTCTTGCCATCTGCCAGACCGCAGCAAATCACCGGGATGTAATCATGGACGCCATTTATGGCGCACGTGAGGATGAAATTGCAAGAACCAGGCCGCTTTCATTCTGGGGGCAGACGCCGGCTACCGAGGACGACAGCCGCCAGGTTATCGAATTCGGCGACTGGAGGAAAGCTACTACTGACGAGGTCATCCAGGGAGTACGTTACGGATCAAGGCCTGTGAGAGGAATCCGCGCGCGCGGCTCCGTGGTCAACTCTAACGATACGCGGTCGTGGGTTGACCGGCCCGTGGCGTATGTTATCCCGGCGCAGTATTACGAGGCTGCTATCCGTCTTTACTACACCGGCGCAAAACTCGAACGCCTGGCTTACGATACGACGCTTGAAGTCGAGGCTTATACAGTAACTGGAACCGGAGCCGCCAATCAAAGCACAAGCGGCACAACCAGCCAGATCAGCACCGCGATCAGAACGTATACGAAAGCTACGAAGGACGTAAATTTCCCCAAAGACAGCTTTGTAGTGCGCATGGATCAGTTGGGGGCATCGTTGGCGGGGCTCGCGCTTGAACCGGGCGCCATTCGCAACTACGGCAACTACTATCTGAGCCGCACAAGAGGAGCAACCGGCAACACGTCCTATATACCGGCGAATTACCGCGACACGTTCATTCCGGCAGTGCTAAACCAGGAATTCCCTGTTTATCGCTATATGGGAACCGAGCTGCCCGATACTTATCCGGCAAACTTGAACGTACCGTTCATGCTGACGATGGTGGAAAAAGTCCATTCGCCGACATTAGAGGAACTCAAGCTGATCAAAGATAAGCTGGGATATGCAAATCTCCCTGAATACGTCAGCAAATTGGAGCTTCCGGTTCTTGCCGCGAGAGATTATAAAAATACACCAAATCATCTCATTACCGAGGCGTTCCTGCTTCCAAACGGGGAAGCCGTGGATTTAAACGGATTTGTCACCGATAACAGAGTCACCATTGTAGCGCCGGCAGGCTTCGAAAACGGTCGTCTCTATCTCGCCAAGAGTGTCGGCGAGGGCGACTTCGACCTCGTAAAAGTTAATGAAGGGCCGCTGGACGACGTATATGCTGAAGCCTTTGTTGTAAAAGACAAGAATGGCAACATGAATACGCTGACAATCGTCGTATGGAAAGTTTACCGCGAGGGTTCCGGGTATTATGAGGAGCTGGCAGGCGAAAAGGATTTCAGAATCGGTAACAACGTGGCGAGCAACTACGATGTCGGCGGGTACAAAGTCTATGTAAAGACTACCGGCAGAGACAAGATTGAAAAGTGTTACGTTGTTAAGAATTAGACTGAAGATTAACTTGATTCCAATTTTGTAGGGGACGCCGAGAGAGGCGTCCCGCAGGCTTCAAAATAAAACGGGGTTTTAAACGGGACGCCAAAGGGTGCGTCCTCTACAGCGACCAGTTTTGTAAAGCCGTATCCCCGTTGAAATCAAAATGACGCTCCTTATAAAGACGTTTTCCAGCTGTCTTTACAAGGAGCGTTTTTCCGGGCGGGTAATCTCCCGCCGCGCTCCCGTAAGGGCGCCCCCATTATTCTCCGACACGCGCAGATACACCTGTTCTTTGAGCTATAGCCATGATATACTAAGTTTTCGAGGTGAAAATAATTTTTGACGGGGTGAGTTTCGTTGCAGATGAAAAATAACAGAGCTGGATTGTATTCTATCGGGCGCATAGCGGACGGGTTCACGGAGTTTATTTTCAGGGAGCAAATACCGGGAATAACGGGAATTGACGGCCATATTGAAATATACAAATCGTCTTATGACCCAATGCGCGTTCTTGGAGTTAAAATCTATTCCGCTGACGCGGTTGACCGGAAAAATGTTTATTTATGCGGCGGGAACAATGATAACCTTATCTATTGGTTCCAACATTCAATCCCAATATTAATAATGGTTCATGACAACAACACCGGAAAGGTGTTTTATGAACACTTGAGAGAAGATAATATAACTTTTTCGGAATCAGGCTGGAGCATTGATGTCCCCAAGACACAGGAATTTACCGAAGACGCTGTCCGGAACATTCATGAAATTCCATCATACAGCCCGAACTTGAACAGGCTTGCAATTGACCGCCCGTGGATGGACATTATAGAGAGCGAAAACCAAAGGCTTTTTATAATAACTGAGGAAAACATAAATCGACCGGCTGGAAGAGGAGTATTAAAAATCAACATTACCGATCTTGCGGGTGAAAAGCAGCATATATATGACTGGCCGTTCTATATCGATCCTGATATGCCGTTCGTTTTCCGTTTCCGCGAGCTGTTCCCGTGGGCTGAGATAATAGCAGACAAGGATTTTTACGACGCACACATGAAAAGCGAAGCAAACGGCCATACCCCGCTTTGCGATATCCGTCCATGGATGATAGAAGCGGAAGAGATAGCGCACTTCAGGCTTGAAATGCGCTTGAATGAGCTTGGCAAGTCTTTTCTCTGTGCGGACAAATACATATGCAATGCGCAATATGATAAAAGTAAACTGGCAGGAAGCTACGGCCCGGTATACGAAAATGGGCTGAAATTCAATACAACGGCAGCATCAGAGTTGAGAATGTAGGGACGGCAACCTGCCGCCCGCATTAAGCGAGAATTGTTTTTGTCTCCACAATGCCTTTATAAGGAGGAGTAGTATATTTGCCTGTAATAAAAGCGGTTGAAGTGAGCAATCTCCGAAAGAGTTTCGGCCCTCTTCTCGTTTTGGATGATATATCTTTTTCAATAGACGAAGGGGAGGTAATATCAGTTATAGGACCAAGCGGTTCCGGTAAGAGCACGCTTGCCCGCTGTTTATGCGAACTTGAAGCGATAGACAGCGGTGAAATTCATTTTTTCGGAGAGCGTTTCGATGGTTCGCGGCACTCGAATAGCCAGAGCGCGCGTATCGTTGGAATGATATTTCAACAGTTCAATCTATATCCTCACCTTACCGTCCTCGAAAATCTCACATTATCTCCCATCAACATACTTGGAATGAGAAAAGAGGAAGCTGTAAAAGACGCAATTGATCTTCTTGAGCGAGTGGGGCTTCAGGATAAGGTAAAGGCCCGCCCGCGCCAATTATCCGGAGGGCAGCAGCAGCGCGTGGCGATTGCGCGCGCGCTTGCCATGAAGCCCGTATACTGCTCTTTGATGAACCTACCAGCGCGCTTGACCCTGAATTGGTTGGAGAAGTGCTTGAAGTTATCGCGTCGCTTACGCATACAGGAATGACGATGCTGATAATTACCCACGAGATGACTTTTGCCCATGAAGTTTCGGATAGGGTAATGTTCATGGATGAAGGGAAAATAATCGAGCAGGGACCTCCAAAAGAAATTTTCCATTGCCCAAAGATGGCGCGCACCCGGCAGTTTCTTCAGAGGATGGAGGGGGTGTTCCATGTTGCTTGATTTTACTGTCATCATCCCGCGCTTGCCATTATTATTCAAAGCGGCATTGGTAACTATTGAAGTTTCTATTTTAGCTGTGATTTTCGGAACGATCCTTGGGGTAATCGTCGGGGCTTTGCGTGTTATGCCAAATCGTCTTGTAAGCGGCATCTCAGCAAGCTACATATATATAATAAGAGGGACGCCGCTGCTTATACAACTTTTTCTCATATATTTCGGGCTTCCTTCCATAGGAATAAGACTTACAGCGTTTGTTTCCGGAGTATTGGGGCTTGTGATAAATTCTTCCGGTTACATTGGAGAAATAGTGCGCGGAGGGATTGAAGCGATACCAAAAGGGCAATGGGAAGCGGGAAAAGTGCTTGGGCTTTCCTACGGAAAAACCATGCGATTCATAATACTTCCTCAGGCATTGCGTAACATGCTTCCAGCAATGGGGAACGAATTCGTCACCCTCATAAAGGAATCATCATTGCTTTCAACCCTCGCCATAGCCGAACTTACAATGGTAGGCCAACAGGTCCGCAGCGCAACATACGCTTCATTTGAAACTTTTATCGCCGTCGGCTTAATCTACCTTCTTATGACAAGTGTGACAAGTTTCTTTTTAAGGTGGATAGAAAAACGCTGGAGCGTAAATTAGTTCTATTGAGCAGAGTATAGAATTTTTACTAAGAACAACCGCGCTCATGGGAGCGCGGTCGTTTTTTGTGCTATTTATTGCTTATTTTTGGCTGTTCTGGTTACCCTGGCTGTTCTGGTTATTGCCAGGAGCTCACTTTACGATATAGCAAGCACGGATCTGAGTGTTGCCCTTGGTGTCCACATAGACCTTGTACGGACCGACCTGATAAGTGCCCGCCGCGTTGTTGTCTATGGAGAACGTCTTCTCGTATACTCTGATTTCGCCATCGTCATAATCCTCAATAACGGTAACGGTTAAATTGT
>WRBZ01000029.1 GCA_009784305.1 Synergistaceae bacterium | reverse complement strand
ATCGAGTTCTCGCCGGCAAATAAAAGGTCCGGATGCTTGTTTTCAACCCATCCGGAATCTCCAAGCGTAAGTTTTCCTATTTCCAACACTATTTCAAAATGCATATATTGCGGGCATCTGACAGCAAAAGCATGGGAAAGATTTTCTTTCCCTCCAAGCTTGTCCCGTAATTGCAATTTTTCTATATCAAAAGAGATATTAAGCATCCTTTGATCTCTTCCATAAGGTAAAATCCACGCGTTCTGATCCCTTCACGTTTAAAAACCTCTTCCAATTCATCCAGGTCGGATTCAATTTTCTCAATGGTGACATAAAGGTTTTTATCGCTGCGGCGCCATCTGAGGTCTTTGCGTAAATGATATGCCGACATGGAACGGCGCATAAGCTCGCCTACTATACATCTGTATTCGTGCATCATTTTTTCCGTGGGAAACATCGAAAGTTTCCGCGAGATGGCGTCAAGCCGTTTCAATAACTCACCTATTTCAGCATCTTCCATACTGAAAATAAATGAAGGGGAAATAGGCTGAACGGAGTTGGCGCGCGTCGCATGCCCTGACCCGGAATGACTCATTAATTTACTGCTATTGGATTCATCACGCTTAACTTTTAAGCTCAAATCGTTCCTCCAAAACATTACGAACACTATCCGCTACTTTATGTATATCAAGCGAGGCATCCACCCGTACAATCCGTTTCCTGTCAATGGATAATTGTTTATATGCGGAATAGATTTTACGAATAAATTCAATACCGACTGACTCTATCCTGTCCTTGTTCCCTCGCGAATCAACTCTTGAGACAGCTACATCCACGGGAACATCCAAGTAAATTGTCAGTTGCGGGACAGGAAATTCACACCAAGCGAACAATCTTTCTATTTCACAGGCGGGAATACCCCTTCCGAATGATTGATAAACGATGGTCGAATCGATATAACGTTCGCATATGACCCATTTGTTCTCGCATAATGCAGGCAAAATGATATTCTGCACATGCTCCATCCTATCCGCCAAAAATAAAAGCAGTTCCGAGCGCTCGGACATTGATGAGTTAAGGAGTATGTTCCTTATTTCATTACCTGAACCGCCCGGCTCGTAAGTTTTTACTACTTTATTCTTCCCGAATCTAAGTGAAAGCCAATCCGAAAGCATTTCTGCCTGTGTGCTTTTTCCGCAGCCGTCTATTCCTTCTATTGTAATAAAACGATTACTTATTCTCATACTTATTTGGATCTCTTAGGGTTAATTTCGATTTGCTTGCGCATATGGCCATCAACAAAGTAATCCGAACGGAAAACACGCATACTTCCCTCTTTGATCCTTCTTTCCCTGATTTCACTCAAATACTCGTTTTGCGGATTGTTCTTCTCCTGATTTGGCCGGGTAACAAGCTCGACTATGAGTTCATTATTGGTTTCCAAAGCGTCAATTTCTTTCAACATTCTGTCAAAATCATCTATTGATTTCCATCCTTCAATTATTGCCGTTGGAGGGGTCGTATCAAACGCTCCGCCTCTGACGATCACTTCGCATGTCCCGGAAGCATCTTCCGGAACTTTCAGATCAAAGCTGCGTATCAGTTGTTTTTTCCTCCACGGGCGCAGCTTCACTTGGATCTCAACTGTTTCGCCCGGGTCGATTTCAGTTTCATCAATAACTATTTCTTCTATATAAAGCACTCTGGGTTCTTGCATTACCTCAACTTCAAGTTCGAATCCTATTGGAAATATTTTTTCGAAAGCGTTGAGAAGAAATATTTCGGATAAAAGCGATATCTCCTGGTTAGGAGCTTCCACCGCGTTTGTAGGCGAAAAGAACACATTATTACGGCGCCAGGCATTTCTGATACTGCCTCCGCTTACGCTGAAAGTTGTAACTATAGTCCCCTCACCGTTCCTTCCCCACAACTCCCTTATTAACCCGGAAAATATAGTCCCTATCAACCTGGGTGTAATAAAAGGCGCGTAAACGATGTTGAAACCTTTGCGATAAACATGCTCAAAATCTCTATTCTTGAATACCAGTGAAGCGGACACTGACGGGGCAAAATATCCCAAATGTCCGCCAACACCCTGCTGCCTGTCTTGAGTCATTGTTCCGACAAACGATATTGGGGTTGATATCTTGAATGGAAATTCTCTGTTTTCGACTACATAATCTATTTTTGACCTTGCTATCGGAAAATTTACCGCTCCAAGTTCAAGAAACGGATGCGCAAAAGCCAAAAATCTACCGTCTTTTGAAGTAGCGGTCAATGTGCCGGTCACTCCGACCGTGACATCCCCCCAGGCGATGAACGCCATAATTGCTTCACCCGGCTTTAGTTTTGCATTCTCTTCAATGGGCATGAATCCATTATAGGCTCCTCCGGCAAGTTCAATTCTACGCCCTAAGATTTCACCTATAGAATATGCCGCACTGTTCCCTACCCCGCTTACTGAAAGAGGAGCGTTCAATTTCAAAGAATTTACCGGAATCACAATTTTTTTATCCGGCCATGAAAACACGCTCATCATCTCCTCGATCGGAGTGACCATTACCAATTTATGGTTCGCGTTCAAAAAACCGTAACCTATGGCTCCCGCTAACTTGTTTCCTAAATAAACAGGGCTGCCGCTCATTCCGGCCGCTGCAGTTCCGTCATTGATTTTAACCAGTATCAAACTACTTGGATTACCTTTTCTTGGGAGGACATTTATCACTTCCACGGGAATGCGGCTGATAGTTTGCCCCTGCAGAACAGTCAGTGCATATCCTGTCATTCCGGGCTTTATCTGCCCTATTTTTATTATTCGCTGTTCAGGGATGAATGCAGATGCTTCTGCATAAGTAATGCTCATAAACATCAACAAAAATAAACAGGGTATAATGATGTAAGGTTTTTTCAAATCAACAACTCCTTAATAATGCTATTGTGAAACTATCAGCTTTTCGTCTTTGTTAGCCTGCCGGGTTGCCGCGCTACGCTCGCAATGACGTGCGCGGTAATCCAGCGACTTTGTTTTTGCTTTTGTTTTTAACTCTCAACACTGACGGCACCCCCTGCCCCTTTTGAAAAGGAGGCACTGCCGCCCCTACGAGCTATTGTCTGCGCCACCTAAGCCAAGACATAATATAATCATCTATATCACCGTCAAGGACAGCCTGCACGTTTCCGGTTTCAGTCCCCGTGCGGTGGTCCTTTACTAAAGTATATGGATGCAATACATATGAGCGTATTTGACTCCCCCAGCTGCTCTCTTTTTTATCCCCCACAACTGTCGCCAGTTCTTTTTCCCTTTCCTGTACCGCTTTTTCATACAATTTACTTTTCAGCACTTTTAACGCGGCTTCCCTGTTCATATGCTGAGAACGCTCATTTTGGCAGCTCGTGATTATTCCGGTCGGAATGTGCGTTATCCTCACGGCGGAATCAGTCCGGTTGACATGCTGACCGCCTGCTCCGCTGGAACGGAAAGTGTCTACTTTCAAATCTTCCGGCCTGATATCCAGTTCAAAATCATCGGAAAGTTCAGGATAAACGCTCACGGAAGCAAAACTCGTATGCCTTCTCTTTGCGGTATCAAACGGAGATATCCTGACCAGGCGATGGACTCCTTTTTCGGATTTCAGGTATCCATGAGCAAATTCGCCGTTTATTCCCAATGTGACGCTTTTTATTCCCGCCTCGTCATCGCTTTGGATATCCATTATGTCAGTCTTGAATTTTTCCCGTTCCGCCCACCGGAGGTACATACGAAATAACATATTTGCCCAATCCTGCGAGTCAAGCCCTCCCGATCCGGCATGTATGGTCAATATCGCGTTGTTTTTATCATATTCTTCATTCAGTAACAAAAAAAGATGTTGATGGTCAATTGCCTTATGCAACGCTATCGCCCTTTTCTGGAATTCGGACTGAAACTCGGGGTCGTCATACTCCCGAAGCATTTCCTCAAGGGTTGTAAGCTCATTATACTCATTTTCCATATTAGCCCAGGATTGGACCTTATCCTGAGCGCGTGAAAGCTCTTTTAAAACATCCTGGGAGTTATCATTCTGCCAGAAGTTTTCATGATGAGTTTGCTTTTCCAGATATTCAATTCTTTCTTTGAGAGATTCAAGGTCAAAGACTGTCCTGCAGTTCCTGTTTTAAAGAACGCAGTCCCTCAATGATCGAAACGTTTGGCGAAGGTGATGCTGAAAACAAAATGATTCCTCCAATTTTTTTGCATTATTTAAGCTATCATTAAAACGAAAGTTTTAACAGATTGATTATATCAGGAGATTGAATTTGAAAACGAAAATGCAAACAAATTGCGATGATTTTGATTCTCTAATTTACGAATATGATTCCCTACCCTCCACTCAAACTGAAGCAAAACGCCTTGCTTTGGACGGAGTTAAAAAAGCGATAATTGTGACTAAAGAACAAACGCGCGGGAGGGGGCGATGCGGAAGAAATTGGGAGAGCCCGCATGATGGCGGCTTGTACGTTTCTTTTCTTATTACGCCCCATATTCATCCATCGAATATTCATTTGTTGAATTTTGCTGCAGGGCTCTCGGTCGTGTTTCATTTGAGAAATATACACGGGATTGATGCAGCCCTTAAATGGCCGAACGACGTGATTACTGAAACGGAAGGAAAACTGAGAAAAATCTGCGGGATATTAACTGAAGCGGCTATCAATGGTGAAGATGTGAAATACTGTATAGTCGGGATAGGGGTCAACTGCAAACTGGCGGCTATTCCGCCCGAACTTATATATCGCGCCTGCGCGCTTGACGAATACATCGATGATACTGACAACAGGGTTTTATTGGAAGGCATCACTAACGAATTTTACAAGAGGCTCGAATGTCTTGAGCTTGGAGATACAGAAAATTTGCTGCAAGAATATATTTCTTCCTGTTCAACCATTGGAAAAGCCGTGCGGATAGAAACAGGCGATAGAATAATAAACGGAACAGCGACAGGTATAGGAAGTACGGGTGAATTACTGGTTGAAACCGGAAACGGAATAGAAAAATTCAGTTCAGCGGACGTGTTCCACGCCACAATATGTCTTTGAAAATGTACCATCAACGCGATACCGTATGGGACGCTTCCTTGTGCGTCCCGTTCTTGTGCAGAACATAAATAAGGGACGCCGATGGCGGCGTCCCCTACAATTCAATCAAATAAACGCTAAACAGGTTGTTATTTACGGCTTGATTCTTTGATAGAATAGTGCTTTGCCGTCTTTGGCTTCAAGCATAACTCCATCCTTATCCTTGGGGTTATGGAATTCATCCATTGTCAGCGTGCAGTGAAGCAGCTTCAGGTCTTTTGTTTCGCAAAGGGCATCGCGAATCTTTTCAGGGTCAAGCGTACCCGCGCGCTCAATTGCGTCTTTCAGCCAATACATGGCATCGTAAGCCATAATGGCGTTCATAAACTCCTGACATTCAGTTCCGGATTCCCTTTCGTAATCCTCAAAGAATTTAGCAAGAGTCGGGTCGTATCTATCGACATGGCTCACCCAGAATGTATTGTTCAAGGTGTTTCCGGTGATTTCCCACATAAAGTCGCCATATCCGTCTCCGCCGACTATCGGCATCGTCATACCCATTTCGCGCGCTTGCTTTACAGCAAGGGGAAGGCATTTTCCCATTGTGGGGAATACGAGGACATCAGGGTTGGAATCCTTGATTTTTGTGAGCTGTGCACGGAAGTCCACATCATCTCCACGATGGCCTTCATCAGCTACTATCGTTCCGCCAAACTCTTTGAAGCTTTCAGTGAAAAACTCACGGAGTCCCTGTGAATAATCGCTGGCAACGTCATAAAGGACGGCGGCTTTTTTCAAGCCAAGGCTATTTGCTGCAAAGTAGGCGATCATCCTTCCCTGATAAGGATCAAGGAAACAGATACGGAAATTGTACGGGCGTTTCTTTCCGCTTTCATCCATAGTTACAAGCGGGTTTGTTGGAAGGGTTCCAATATGCGGAACTTTTCCGTTATTAAAAATCGGAGAAGCTGCAATGCAAAGGCCGCTTCCGCTCGGACCAATTACTGCAACGACCTTATCCTGTTCAACCAGGCGGCGCGCCGCGTTTACCATATCTTCCTGACGTGTGCGGCAGTCATACATCGTTACCTCGATCGGCATTTTCTTACCGCCAACGTTAATCCCACCGGCAGCGTTGATCTCTTTTACCGCTATTTTGATAGCCTCTATCTCAGCTTGGCCATAAGCGGCAAAATCTCCCGTCTGAGTTGCTATCTCCCCAATCTTAACAACATCTGCCGCAAATGCTGTTCCAGCAGCAAAAACCACAAGCACAAATGCTAAAAATAACTTTCTCAAATAAAACCCCTCCTGCAAATTTAGTTTTGAGGATATTGCCTCTGTAAAATATTATATCATTTTGGGATATTTTTTAGAATATGGTATTTATTTGAGCTAATTAAACTGATTAGTGGGGGCAGTGAAAGATAATACCTCCTTTCGCGAAGATGAGAATTATAGGGACGGCAACCTACCGCCCGTTTTTCGTAGAGGGCACCGTCACATTCAAAAAAAAAGAGGCGGCGAAAGGTTACCACTCTGCGGCGTACCCTCGTACGTCGGACTATATAAGCTGGGTGACATTACTCCACTTTTCAGAAACTTACGTATCAGCCTAATGACTGATATGTCCTTCACTCAGATTCCGCCTCGCGACGGACACCCTTGCCTTTGGCTATCAGTTCCTACTGCCAAGCCTGTATCGGACTTACACCGCCGATTTATCATTCATGCTGGGCGCACATAAAAAAACCGCCTTGCGGCGGCTTTTTATTTGTTCATAGTTTTTGTTGCAATCCATAGCATAGATGGCTTGGATTTGTCCGGCTTTTTTAATTATCCTTAGAGTAGACTTCGAATGCCAGAAGCACGCCGCAGGGGTTATATGCCATAGCAGTAACAGGCTCGTTGCTCGCGATAATTTTAATGGTGTTTGTTCCCACTTTCAGATACGGCCAAATGTTTACCTTATAGAGGTCGAAATCGTGCAGATCTTGCCATAAAGCAGGATTACCGGAATCACTCAATTCATTATCGCCAAGCCAAGCGGCGACAGACATTCCAACATGATGACCGTTAATAAAAATCGAAACTGCGTTGTCTGCCTGGAAATACAGATGGCTCGCCAAGGTAATTACATCACCTTCGATATCAAAATCTTTTTCCCATACAACTCTATACTCATTCCCGCCAACCTGTGTTTCAGGGACCATCGTGTAAGGAGTTGTCCAGGCCCACGTCAGCTCTTTGAAGCTGATCATATTTTCAGCAACGGATTTCGCTTCATCAACAAATCTGCCGCCAGTGCCATAGCTATCAACCCAGAAATTCCAGTAATCGGAAATGGTGCCCTCTAAATTATTTTCCTTGCACCAGTCTGCAAATCCGAGATGGTTAGTTTCAAGCCACCAAACAGCTTTGTCTATAACCGGTATGCCGAAGTCAGTTCCGCTGACGAAGTTCATATAGTACCCATCACCCTGAGGCTCCCCCATTTTGATGTTAGTGAATACTATTTCATAATGTTTGCCGGCTTCCGCTTCGAATTCAACAAAATCGCCAACTAAGCTGCCATCAATATACTCGGAATCATAAAAAACAAATTCGCCGTTAATAAACACATCGCTAAGCACCCATTTGTTACCGATATCAAGCTCCATGACTTTGACAATACCGGGCTCTACTTCGACTGTCGTTCCGTATTCATATACATCACCCAATATTCCGAACACAACCATAGAACCATCAGGGGATTCCTCACCCTCAATTGAGTCCACATCGTCCAATAATTCCCACTTCTTAATGACCTTGACCGTAGTAACCACAGGCGGGGGCGGGAGTTCTTTGTTGCCAAACTCTACTATGTGTTCGCCACCAGGCTTAACGGTTAAGCTAACCTCGTAAACTGTCTCGTAAACCTTGCCAACGATAACTCTTTTGCCTGGGGCAACCACGTTTTTGCCATCAACCGTGCTGTAGGCGTACTCAAAGTATTCTCCGTTGAAGTATTCACCGGCTTTGACTGTTTTGCCCTTTACGGCAGAGGTAAAATCACTAATCTTGATTTCATTCAGCCCAAGCTTAAGACCGGTAAAGGACACATTGGCGTTAAGCTGTTCGTTAACCTCAAATTCGCCCTCTTCGTTTTCCCACTTCTTGACGAGGTTAACCCATCCGGACTTATAGTTGCCGTCAATGAATACCATGTTGATGTTCTTCATGTCGTCCTTTACAAGATTACCTTTTTTATCCGCATACATACAATTCTTAAAAATGTTGAAAATGTACAGTCCGCTAGCTGCGTCAAAAGCAGCGGGGTTTTGAGTTATTTCATGCCCCCAGTAGCAGTTCGATGTCTTGGCGGTTAAGGTAAATTTGCCTTCTTTGAACAATGTAAACACAAACGGGTCAACCAACAGGACGCCATCGTCCCTTTGCTTGTCATTCCAGTAGAAATACAGACCCGGAAAATCTGCGGCATGAGCGTTGGACGGAATTTTATCGCCGGCTGCATTGCCGCGGTCATAAGAATACGGAGTAATTGTTAAAGCTTTTTTTGCATACTCCGGTTTCCAATCCATCTTTGGGCTGGGGTTTCCGGGAACCGGTGCTGCAGCAGCAAACGCCGTAAACGCAAGTGAAAAAACAATCGCTAAAGCTAATAGAAGCACTAAATACTTTTTCATGACTATGAATCCTCCACTTTATTAAGGTATGATTTAGCCTCTTTTTTGGGAGTTGGGGTTCTCCGTTTTCGCCTCGCTGCTTACGCGCAACGTGGTTAAGCGGCCTCTTTTGTTTTGGAGTTGGGGTTCTCCGTTTTCAGCCTCGCTGCTTACGCGCAGCGTGGTTAAGCGCCCTCATATAATATTTGCTTCTCTCCATACT
>WRBZ01000028.1 GCA_009784305.1 Synergistaceae bacterium | reverse complement strand
GCGGTGGGACATGAATCCAATATTTTCAATAGTGGATTTAGTTATTTGCCGCGGAGGGGCTTCAACTCTTGCTGAATTGGAAGCTTATAATATCCCGTCAATTGTTGTTCCTTGGGATAAATCATCCGATGATCATCAGGCAGCGAATGCTGAAAGCTTCTCAAAAATTACCGGTAATTATATTTGGAGAGAGAGTCAAGATGCGGAGCAGCTTGCGCGTTTGATATCCATGAGCTTCAACAGGCAAATGGAGAAGAAAGAAGGATATCACGATCAGGCGTCTATAAATCTTTTTCGAGCTTTCGAAGAAAAATATGTATTTTGGAGGAAAGTATGAGTGAACATTTAGATGGCGTCAAAAAAATCCACCTGATGGGGATAGGAGGAGCGGGAGTAAGTGGTCTGGCTTTGTTATTAAAAGGGCTTGGATTTGAAGTTTCCGGCTGTGATCTCGCGAGGACTCCCTATCTTGAAAAACTCATTGATATACCCGTTAAGATAGGCCATGACAGCTCTCATGTTTTGGAGTACTCACCAGATCTTGTAATTTATACGAGCGCGATCCCTGAGAGTAATCCTGAGTTAAAAGCGGCTAAAGACGATCCTGCAATAAAAGTAGCCAGAAGGGGAGATGTTCTCAGCTGGATATTCAATGAAAAGTTTGGAATTGGGATTGCGGGAGCTCACGGGAAAACCACTACATCATCAATGATTGGCTTTGTTTTGGAAAAAGCCGGGTATGCTCCTTCAATAGCTGTCGGTGGAGAAGTTATCGATGTGGGGGCAAACGCAATTCTTGGTAAAAGCGGCATTATGGTTGCGGAACTTGACGAGAGCGATGGTTCTTTTGAGAATTTTTCCTCAAATGTAGCAATAGTTACTAATATTGATTGGGATCATGTTGATAGATACCATACCTTTCAGGATATGGAAGAGGCGTTTGTCCGGTTTGCGGATGGAAGCAAAGCGGATGGTTCCGTAATAATATGCGCTGATGACGCAGGAGGATCCAAATTGATAGAAGCTCTCAAATGTTCTGATGGGGGCAGAAAAATAATCACTTACGGATGGGGAACGAATTGGGATTGGTCAGCATCCGATGTTTTGTTTCACGATGGAGGAGGAGTCACATTTTCCTTATATAACAAAGGTGGTTTTATTGGAAAAGTAAAATTAAAAGTGACAGGAGAACATAATGTCCTTAATTCGCTTGCGGCTTGCGCTGCCGTTTCGATTGTAGGCGTTGTTCCCCTGGATTTTGCGGAGATAATACGTAATTTCAGCGGCACTAAACGCCGTTTTCAGTTCATCGGTAAAAAAGGAAAATTAATTATATATGATGATTACGCTCATCATCCCGCCGAAATAAAAGCTACTATAAACTCCGCGAGAAATTGTTTCCCCGGCCAAAAGATCACCGTTGTATTTCAGCCGCATCGATATACAAGAACAGAATTGCTTTATAAAGAATTTGCGAGAGCGTTATCTATCGCGGACAGAGTGTTTCTTCTTCCGGTTTATTCAGCGGATGAGCCTCCCATTGCAGGCGTTTCTTCCGAAATTATCGCAAATGCTTTAAATAATGATATAATATCTAACATTAAAATTCCTTTTCTTGTATGTTCAAACAGGGAAGAGCTATTTGAAGAGCTTGATCAAATATTGGACGAAGGACTTTTGTTTACTATGGGCGCGGGCGATGTAACTGAAATCGGTATGGCATATATAAACCGTAATTGACTTTTTCATGGAAGAGGAGGGTTCTGATTGAATCTGAGCGAATTACTCTTCCGGGATCTATCATGTTCAATAAAAGAAAACGTTTCTCTTGCTCAATATTGTACGTTTGGGGCTGGCGGAAAAGCAAAATTTCTAATTATTCCGTCTGATGTATCTGATGTTATAAAAATAATGCTTGCGTGGAAGCGATATCAATTTCCTTTATTTTTTCTTGGCGGCGGAAGTAATGTATTGCTTTCCAATATAGAAGGGGTTGTTATTCTTTCTTCCGGTTTTAAAAGTATTCATTACGAGTATAATGAGGATAGAATCATAGTTGAAGCAGGCAGCGGATATCCTTTAAAATCTATTGTAAGAGAGTCTTTGAAACGAGGGCATGAAGGGTTTGAGTTTGCCATTGGTATTCCCGGTACTGTCGGAGGGGCTGTTATGGGAAATGCTGGAACTCAGGGAGTGGATATATGTAAACTGCTTTCATGGGTTGAATGTGTGGTTCCTGATGGTTCTGTTGTGAGACTGGAATCGAAAGATATCAAGAGCGGTTATAGGTATTCTTCTTTGAGCGAAAGTGGATGTTTCATAACAAAATGTGCTTTTGAGATTCGGCAGGGAAACATAGGACTGGTGAGAGAAAAGAGTTTGGAGTATTGGAGAATAAGGTCTAATCAGCCTTTTTTACATAAGAGCGCGGGATGTATTTTTAAAAATGCAATAAATTATTCAGCCGGAAAGCTTTTAGATGAGTGTGGATGCAAAGGAATGCGTATTGGAGATGCCGCCATTTCGGAATTACACGCGAACTATTGTATAAATATAGGTAACGCAAGCGCTCTTGAAATAAGAGAACTTATTTATGAGTGCAGGGATATTGTTTATAAGAAGAAGGGAATTTTATTAGATTTCGAGGTAAAGATGTTTGGCTTCTAAAGTTAAGAGTATCCGATATTATATTTTAGTATTTATATTATCTTTTTTAGCTGGAAGTTACTTCTTTTTCTTTGAAAGTTTTGGATTTTTCTCTTTGAATGGTTATGTTTTAGAAACTCCGAATGCGGAGGTGGAAAAGCGCTTCTGGGAACTATTGCCTCCGGAATGTATAAGATATTGGCCTGCTTTGGTATTTAAGTCTTCTCAAATCCGTGCTTTAATGGAGAAAACTATTCCTGTGAAGGTATCAACTGAAGCTAAAGGCGTTGGAATATTTCACACCCGTGTTTCTTACATTGAGCCATGGCTTAAGATAGAGTGGAGAGGGAATGTCTGGCATTTATCAAAAGAAGGCTGTATGTGGGCAACGGAACTTTCTTTTAAGGATTTTAAATCTCCGGTTTGGAAAGTTTCAGAGGCATTAACCCGATACTCCGATATTGGGAAATCAATTACTCCTGACGGTGTGTTTCCTGCAATGTTTTCGGTTGAGGAGCTTGAGCGGTTTGAAGCTATAATAAAAGTTAAAAGCTGGTATACTGATGTTGAATATGTGGATTTTGACAGAAGAACAGGGGAGATACTTCTAAGAATTTTGCTTAATATCAATGGGAGAAAAATTCTTTTGATAATTAACGGAGAAGAGAATAAAATAAGCGAAATTGATATGCTATTAAAACAAATTTTGCCACAGATAGATTTGAGAGATAGAGAAATTCTTATAGATATGTCTTATCCCGATAAAGTTGTTGTAACCCGAGCACATGAAGGGAGCCTGAAGTAGTGTGAACAGAGAGCCGGAAATTTTAGCAGGGCTTGATGTAGGAACAACTAAAATAGCCGTTATAGTTGCGGAGAGAGAGCCCAATTCTCAAGCTGCGCAAATTATTGGTATTGGGACTGCCCCGGCGCAAGGTATACGTAAGGGAGTTATAGTCAATTTTGAACAGGCGGTTCGCTCCATAAAGAGAGCAGTACGTGAAACTCAATATATGGTAGGGGTGAAAGTTGCGTCGGCTACGGTTTCGTTCAGTGGAACGGAAATACATAGTTTGGTATCGCGTGGTATGGTTTCTCTTGGGAAAATTACGCGCCCTGTTACAACAAATGATATAGAGAGAGTAATAGAAGCTGCACAAAGCGAACTGCTCGTTCCTGCAAACATGTTTCCGTTGCATACTATTCCGACCAAGTATTCAATTGACAGCAATGCAGGGATAGATGATCCTATTGGAATGACGGGATTACGTTTGGAAATGGAGTTACAGACGATTATCGTCCCCAATACCGTTATCCAAAATATAGTAAATTGTGTTCAATCCGCCGATGTAAATGTTAATGGGGTATTGGTAAAACCTTTAGCCAGCGCTTTAGGCTCACTTACTCAGGACGAAATGGATAGAGGAGTCATTTCTATTTGCATAGGTGGTGGGACTACAAGCATAGCCTTTTATTCGGAAGGACGTCCGATAAAGATGTCGGTTATCCCAATAGGCGGAGATCACATTACGAATGATCTTGCTTACATAATGCGGTTGCCGATAGGAACAGCGGAAAAATTGAAAGAAAAGCTTTTTGCGAATGGGAATGAAGTATTGGAAATTGAAAATGTTGAAATGCATCGTAATGAAGCTATAAACACGGATACTGCGGTAGAGATTATTTCATGCAGGTTGGAGGAACTTTTTACGGAGCATGTAGCCCCTTTGATCAACTCTTTGGGAGCCGCTATGTTCCCCGGAGGGGTTGTGCTTTCAGGAGGGGTATCAAAAACTCCGGGTATTGATGAATTGGTATCGGATATATTAAAATTACCTGTAAGAATTGGAGTACCTCTTGATTATCGTGTTATGCCCAAAGGATGTCACGATAGCAGTTACGTTAATTTGGATGGAGTCTTGCGTTATATCCTGACAAAGGAGACAAGCCCTTACCGTTTTATTGAGACTCCTATATCCCAATTGAAGTTACCGCCGAGGGATTTTTTGGCCCGCGCGGGTAAACACGGGCAAAGAGAAAACAAAAATCAACGCGTTGCTCATATTGGAGTGATAGTTGAAAAAATTAAAACAATTATTGGGGATCTTTTTTAAAAAGTATTCATATTGTTGTTAATGGCATTTTATTGCTATTCCTGTCTCAGAGGGGGTGTGCTTGTTGGAGCATGAGGATCAACCATTTAAAGCAGTAGATTTTACAAGACAACGGGAACGTATTTTAGTTGTCGGTGTGGGTGGCGGCGGCGGAAACGCGCTTAACCACATTATTCGCAGCGGAGTCGATGGAGTCGAATTTATAGCGGCGAATACGGATGCCCGTTCGCTTGATGCTAATGATGCCGGCACTAAAATAGTTTTAGGTGAAAAACTTACAAAAGGCTTGGGAGCCGGCTCTGACCCGGTTATTGGCGCCGATGCGGCAAAGGAATCTCTTGAAAGAATAAAAGAGCATGTAGCTGATGTCGATATGGTTTTTATAACAGCGGGCATGGGAGGAGGAACCGGAACCGGCGCTTCTCCGATAATAGCCGAAGCAGCGAGAGAGTTAGGTGCACTTGTAGTTGCAGTTGTTACAACACCTTTTAGTTTTGAAATGAAAACCCGTTTCAGAATAGCTGAGCAGGGAATAGAAAACCTCAGAGGGAAAGTTGATGCTCTGCTCGTTGTTGAGAATGACAGACTTTTGGCATTGGCGGATGAAACAACAAAAATAATTGATGCCTACCGTTTGGCTGATGATGTCTTAAGGCAAGCGGTCCAAGGCGTTACCGATCTTATCCTGAAACCCGGAATGATAGGCGTTGATTTTGCTGATATAAGAACTGTAATGCGTAACGCAGGGTCCGCGATCATGGGAATTGGTCATGGAGACGGAGAAAACCGTGCAGAAATAGCGGCTAAGGCAGCCATAAAGTCGCCGTTGATGTCAATCTCCTTGAAGGGGGCTAAAGGGATTCTGTTTAATGTTTCCGGAGGCTCTGATCTTACTATATTTGAGATGCAAAAAGCAGCCAATATTATTAAGGATACCGCAGATGAAGATGCTATTGTGATTTGGGGGCATGCCATAAACGAAGAACTAAACGGCTCAATGAGAATCACAGTTATTGCCACCGGTTTTTCGGAAAAATTTACAGCTAAACGTCCGGAACAGAATCCATTAAAAGAAACTTCCGCCAGCAATCCTTCTGATGTTCCTCTAAGAGGCTTAAGAGGAGGAGGAAGACCATTAAGACCTCTGTTATCAATAGAAGAGACTGATTTACAGCCGGAAGAAGATATTTTTACAGTGCCGGGAATCCCTAAAACACCGTATGACATTCCCTCTGTCATCAGAAAGAATCAGTTAAGAGGCAGGCGTCAATGAGTTGACTTCAAACCAGAGGCGGAATTTCCCCTTCCCGATAGGGGCTGTTATGTTCCCTTTGCTGTTTGCTTCAGCATTGGGAATTATAGTATTTAGTTTAAATATTTTTTTTACGGATAACAAAGTGCAAGCTGCTGATTTATTGACTGCTTCCACAAATAAAAATGCCCAGGCAAATGGGACTCGTGTAAATCCAATGGTTGATCCGGCGAAAGCTGAGGCTGCAAGGGTTGAGGCGGCGAAAGCCCAAGCAGCGAAAGCTGAAGCGGCAAGGGTTGAGGCAGCGAAAGCCCAAGCGGCGAAAGCTGAAGCGGCAAGGGTTGAGGCGGCGAGAGCCCAAGCAGCGAAAACTGAAGCTGCAAGAATTGAGGCTGCGAGAGCCCAAGCGGCGAAAGCTGAAGCTGCAAGAATTGAGGCTGCGAAAACCGAATTAAAAAAGACTGAACCTGTAAAAAATACTTCACCTAATACAACAGTGCAGAATTGGTTGATTCAAGCAGGAGCTTTTTCAATAGAGTCTTCGGCAGTTAACGTTAAGAATAAAATCACGCAATTGGGGTATGATGTAAAAATTGTTAAAGATGTGAAAATTGTTAAAGAAGGAGCAAACATTCCTCTTTTTAAGGTAATGGTATCACCTGGAAATAGCAAAGCTGCTCCTAATGACGCTCTAAAAAGAATTAATTCAATTGGCATTGAAGGATATGTTGTACCGATGCGGCCATAAAGGCCGCTCGTTTTTTTCTCTACATTATTAGGGAAACAGGTCCGTGCTTAAATATTTAAGTCCGCTGTCACACATCACTACGGCAATAGTTTTTCCTTTTTCCGGTCCTTCCAGTAATTTTTTGGCAGCTGCAATATGAGCCCCTGAAGAAAAACCTGCAAGAATGCCTTCCATACTTGAAAGAATCCTTGCACAGTCCATGGCTTCATTGTCGGAAACTCCTACGCAATCCGTTATTAATGAGCGATCAAGAAATGGAACTTCACGGGCGTAACCGCCTCCTTGTATCCTGTGTTTCGCCCCTTCTTCAGCTTTCTTACCGCTGTAATAAGGGACATCTTCAGGCTCTACAAGATAACAGTGAGCATTTGGATTATGACGTTTGATTGAAGCCGCTATACCGGCGAATCCGCCACCTGTTCCGACAAAATCAGCTATTGCGTCAATGGTTCCTCCTGATTGTTCCCACATTTCATCTCCTGTAATCTCTTGGGCGGTTGCGTTACTTGAGTTCTCGAATTGTCCTACCAGAAAAGCTCCAAGCTCTTTAGCAAGCCGCGCGGTTTCATTCATTACCAAATTAAGGTCATCCGAGCTTACCGCCCCTGGTTTGGAATTTGGAGATTGTTCTACCAGAACTACTTTTGCCCCTAACGCTCGTGACACCCGAACCCGCTCGACAGAGTTGCCTTTTGACATAACAGCTATAAAAGGATACCCTAAAACTGAACACACAAGAGCCAGTCCATTACCGGTATTTCCGCTTGTTTCCTCAATAACCGTCTGCCCTGGTTTTAAAACCCCTTTACGTTCAGCGTCCCTTATCATTCCGAGTGCAATTCGGTCTTTTTTACTGGCTGTGGGGTTCAGGTAATCAAGCTTAGCCAATATACGCCCGTCCAGATTCCAGTGTTTTACCAGACGTTCGAGGCTTACCAGTGGAGTGTTGCCGATAGCTTCAAGCACGCTTTTCATTATTGACATATTTGTTCTCTCCCCCATTAAATTATGCAAAGTAAAAGCTTCGCTTTGCAAATAGAAACACTATGAAACATTATATCTTTTATTGCAACAAAAGTGAATTATTGCAGCTAAATTTAGTATTATGATGACTAAGAGTCCCATTTTGTACCCTATGGGCGAAAAATGACCGTTTTCTATAGGGTAGAGTTCGAGGATCGCTCCGACTAGCCATTGCATAAAAAAAGACATTACGAAGATCGCCAAATTTAACAGAGATAGAACGCGACCCACTTCGCCAGTTTCAAATCTATTTCGCATAAGAGGATAAGCGATCATTGTCATTGCCGAAAAGAACATGACAATAGACCAAAGCGGTGCGCAGATAAGAGGCTCTCCAAAAGCAATTATTGTTAAAAGAAGCGTTAAAAGGACGCCGGAAATCAAGTACAGGGTTTCCAAAGACAACCAGCCTTTTCGCTTGAAAATATCCGCCAGCACGCCATTCAGAAAATAACCCGCTGCTATTCCTCCTGAAGTAAAAAACAAATATCGTCCGGCTTGCGCTTCGGAGAACAAAGCAACATCCCTCATCCAAGGGCCAAGCCAGAGAAATGAATAAGTAAATAGAACTGTCTGGGACACTGTTACAATTGGCGCCACGGCCCAAAACCGCCGATCAGCAGCGAAGCTGATCATCTCAATGAACTGCCGGAATACTGAAGTCCTCTCCGTTCCGGTTTTCGCCGGCTTATGCGGGACAATGAAAAATACCATTCCGGCTACAATAAAAAGCCCAACGGCAAAAATTGCGAAGATAACACGCCAGTTTATAACTTCAAAGGCGATAGCAAGAGGGCGTGTTGCAATCATTCCACCGAGTCCGCCCATAAATGATTGAATGCCGTAGACAATAGGCAGCTTCTCTTTGTCAAGCCAATCTGCGTATCCTTTGAATGCGGACATCAAGCAGCCGGCAAGCCCAATTCCAAGCAATGCGCGCGATAAAGCCAAGGAGACCAAGCCTCCGGACATCGCAAAAATGATCGTGCCAGCTACGGCAAATAACAAAAGCGGTGCTAATGTTCTGCTTGCACCATAACGATCAAGCATAACGCCTAAAGGGATTTGTGTGATCCCGAAAAATACCAGGTAAATAGAGGACATGAAACCAAGATTGATTGGGGATAAACTGAATGTTTCAATCAATATCGGCGACATAATCGCGTTCGCGCTGCCTAAAAAAATTGACAGGAAATAGGTCAATCCAAAAGGTATAAAAAGTTTTAAAAATGGTGGTGCAAAAAAACTCTTTTGTTCCTGCATTGTCACACGCTCCGTTCAATGAAACTTTTATCGGCTGACAGGTTCTGCTGAGCATAGCTTAACATCTGTTAT
>WRBZ01000027.1 GCA_009784305.1 Synergistaceae bacterium | reverse complement strand
GGATTCACTGCGCTGCTGCTGGCAGAACTATACAATCCAAACCCTGAGGTCGCGGAATTGCTCAAGAGAGCCGGCGCTGAACAGGGTAATCAAAAAATATCCTATAAATAGGGAGTATATACAGAAAAACAGCGTATGGAATACAGCCCACTCCGGCAGAAAGCATCATCATCTGCACGAAAAAGGCTGTATTCCATGGTATAAGAGGTGAAACCACAACGGAGCTGTCCGACAGGTCAAGGGCAAGCGAACTGTTATTTTTCCCGCTCTCGTGGTATATTTCGCGCATAAGCTGATAAGTCAAAATTATACTGACTATTTGGTTACATCCAAATGCAGCTGTAAACAAGGCAGCCAGTAGAGTTAACGGGTAAACAGAAATCTTACGGCTGCTCGACTTTAAAAAAGCGATTACATCCTTCAAAACTCCCGTGCCTTCAAATATACCCGAATATCCGGATGATAGCAGTAATATACCCATAATACTCATCATTGAGACGATACCGCCGCCTGAAATTATCATTGCAAACTGATCTGAAGTTTCCAGCTCATACCCGGTCAGCATGTAGATAAAAAGCTCATATAAACCTAACCCTTGAACAAATACCGCTATCAGAATCCCTGATATAGCGCTTATTAACATTGAGACAAGGACGCTGAACCTTAAAATGGGCAAAATCACCATCACCAACGCCGGTATCGCCGTAATCAATCCTATGTTGAAGTTTGCGGAAATTTCAGAAAGCATATTACTATCTGTTTTATCCATGCCATAGCAGAAAGAAAGCGCAAGATAGATAATTAAAGATATTATTATAGGCACTAACGCGGACCTTATCATGTTTTTAAAATTATCTATAATATTAGTCTTCGTTAAGGCAGCAATCAGATTAGCTGTTGAGGAGGTTGGAGCGGTGCGGTCGCCGACATATACCCCCGCTATAATGGCGCCCGCTGTTACGCTTAAATCAGCTCCGCCGCTTCTGGCAATGATCATCAGAACGATTCCTATAGTGCCCACAGTTCCTGAGCTCGAGCCAATAATAAGCGAAGCTAAGCAAGTCAGTATAAATACAAATAGTATGAAAAATCTGGCGTCAATCAAGGAGATGCCGTAATAAACAAAAAACGGGATCGTTCCGCACGCTCTCCATACCGCAGTGATTATTCCCAACATCAAAAATACGCGCAGGACAATAATTACCCTCGCCATTCCACCGCCTATCATTTTTAGAACACATTCAGGGGAAAAACCTCTGTAAATTCCCACACACGAAAAACAAAACAACCCCAGCGAAAACGGCAGCAATATATGAATTCCGTGAGTAATGCTGAATATCAACGCTGATAAGAAGAGTACGCAAGATAATATAAAATCCAAATTAGCATCTCCAATGAGTGAATGTACATGTACAATTTATTTGTTATTATATATTAACTTAAACAAGGAGCCTTAAAATGATCTATGAAGGAGAAAGAAAATATAACGCTTGGCCGGCGCCGAATACTATCTCGGTAATAGTATTTGAAATCTGCGCAATAATTTTTTTTATTTACCTGATAAATAATGAGGATGGTTATGCAGGAATTCTGGATAATTTCAACCTGATAATTCATGAAGCAGGGCATGTCATTTTCTCTCTTTTCGGCCAAACCATGCACCTTTTAGGGGGAACGCTGCTTGAATGTATCGTACCGATTGCTTTTTTAATCTCTTTCTGGCGTTCAAGGCAGCCTGTGGGAGTAGCTTTTTCCGGTATATGGCTTGGAGAAAACTTTCTTTATATATCGCGCTATATTTTAGACGCAATGCCGATGAAACTTCCTTTACTCGGCGGAGCAAACAGTATCCACGATTGGAACGCAATTCTGGGAAGCTGGGATATTCTGCATCATTATAAAATAATCGGAAACACAGTATTTGTTTTGGGCTGGATTATAATGATAATATCAGCTATATGGTACTTTTTGATGTGGCTTTTGTATCATGGATTTGAGGATAGGGCAGAAAATTAGAACTACGTAAAACCTGACGCCGCAAAGCGAAGCTTCTGTTTCTCGGGCAGCAACCCCTGCTTGAAAAAAAATTTAATTCAAGGCTTGTAAAAAAAAATAAAACTATGTATAATATCTTTTTGTTGAGCCGGTGTAGCTCAGTCGGTAGAGCAGCTGACTTGTAATCAGCAGGTCGTCCGTTCAAATCGGATCGCCGGCTCCAGTATCTGAGCTAAACGGTAGAAGTGGTAGGATGGCCGAGTGGTCAAAGGCAACAGACTGTAAATCTGTCGGCGGGAGCCTACGTTGGTTCAAACCCAACTCCTACCACCATGTTTTGAGCCGACTTAGCTCAGCAGGTAGAGCACATCCATGGTAAGGATGGGGTCTCCGGTTCAAATCCGGAAGTCGGCTCCATGTTTAATCTGATCCGGGGAGGGAAATGACGTCCTTGCCGGGTTTTTTGCGCGGTTTTTATAATGAGAGGGGCTATGTTAGTATGTCAGAAATAGTGGGGCTATCCTGCACTAAGTGCAAAAATAGAAATTATGTTACTACAGTTAACAAAAAAAAGCAGAGCAAGAAATTGGAGATAAAAAAATTTTGTAAGTTCTGCCGCCAATCTGTATTGCATAAGGAATCAAAGTAGTATAAAATATGCTTTCGTTTGCAGGTCCATGGCTCAATTGGTAGAGCACTGGTCTCCAAAACCGGGGGTTGCAGGTTCGAGCCCTGCTGGGCCTGCCAATTTTATTATGTTAAATTATAACGGGATGAGGTGCGGCAGAGAGTGAAACGCTTATTTAGCTTCTTAAGAGAAGCAAAAGCAGAATTGAAGAAGGTTACTTGGCCTGGCAAACAGCAGATCTGGCATTCTACACTTATAGTAATAGTCTTTACGCTGTTGGTTTCCATATATCTTGGAGTTATTGATATGGTACTGACGGCTGTTCTTTCCGCTGTCTTCAGTTAGCCTTATATGAGTGTCCGTGGTACACGCCGTTGGTACGTCGTTCAAACTTACTCGGGCTACGAAAAAAGAGTTAAGGCAAACTTAGAGCAGCGTATCGCAACAATGGGAATGGAGGACAGCATTTTTAGTGTTCTTATCCCCATTGAAGAAAGAATTTCGGTAAAAGATGGCAAAAGCCGGAAGATATCGAGAAAGCTTTATCCGAGTTATGTGCTCGTTGAAATGTGCCTTGACGAGCAGTCTTGGTATGTTGTTCGTCACACACCGGGAATAACCGGTTTTGTCGGTGCGGGAACTCATCCTCTTCCTTTGTCAGAGAAAGAGGTAAGGGAGATTTTAGGTAAATTGGATAAAGATCAGGAGCAGCCTAAGATCAAAATAGAGATGAATATTGAGCGCGGCGATACCGTTAAGGTTAAGGAAGGCCCGTTTGAAGGTCAGGTTGGTCCTGTGGTCGAAGTAAATCCTGAAAAAGGAAAAGTTAAGTTCACAGTCAGTGTTTTTGGCCGGGAAACTGTTATTGAAGCAGATTTTTTAAGTTTAGAGAAGTTGTGAGAGGAGATCAGTTATGGCAAAGAAAGTCGTTGGACAAGTCAAATTACAGTTGCCTGCGGGGAAGGCGACACCCGCTCCCCCAGTAGGTCCCGCTTTGGGTCAACATGGTGTAAATATTATGGAGTTCGTCAAGCAGTTTAATGCGCGTACGGCTGATCAAGCAGGCTTGATCATCCCTGCAGTGATAACTATTTACGCTGATCGTAGCTTTACGTTTGAACTTAAAACACCACCCGCCAGCGTCCTGCTCAAAAAAGCGGCTGGTATAGAAACAGCTTCCGGTACACCTAATAAGAAGAAAGTAGCTACCGTCCCCATTACTAAGATAAGGGAGATAGCCGAGCTTAAAAAAGTTGATTTGAACGCTAACGATGTCGAAGCAGCAATGAGAATGATAGAGGGTACTGCGCGATCAATGGGAATAGACGTTCAAAATTAAAAATTTTGTGGGAGGAACCGTGTTCCGTTAAAACCACTGGAGGTAAAAATTATGAAGAGAAGTAAACGTTACAACGCGGCGATGGAGAAGATCGAAAAAAACCGTCTTTATGGATTGAAAGAGGCCATTGGGCTCTTCAAAGAAATAGCTACCGCTAAATTCGACGAAAGCATGGAGGTTCATGTTCGCCTTGGAGTTGACCCCAGGCATGCTGACCAGCAAGTCAGAAGTACGGTAACTCTCCCTCATGGAACCGGAGTGACTAAGAGAGTTCTTGCCCTTGCGACGGGAGAGAAAGTCAGAGAGGCGGAAGATGCTGGAGCGGATATAGCCGGCGGAGAAGATCTCGTAGCGAAAATTCAAAGCGGCTGGATGGACTTTGACGCGGTCATTGCGACGCCGGATATGATGAAATCAGTCGGACGGCTCGGTAAGATATTGGGACCGCGAGGCCTTATGCCAAGCGCAAAGACTGGTACGGTAACTGACGATATATCTCATGCCGTTAAGGAAGTCAAAGCTGGGCGCATTGAGTTCCGGGTCGATAAAACAGGTATAGTGCATAATTTTGTTGGTAAGAAGAGATTTGAAGATCAACAGCTTTTTGAGAATACCCGAACACTTTTGCAAGCGATAGTTAAAGCCCGCCCATCTTCCGTAAAGGGAACTTATATCAAGAGCATCTCAATAGCTCCTTCAATGGGACCCGGGATAAAGCTGGATTCATCAGCGGTATTGAAGGAAATAGCGGAGTAAAAAATTTACAATTCGCAATGCACAATTAAAAAGAATTAAGAAAAGATTTAATTGTAAATTGTTTTAACTGAAGACAGCAGGTTTTTCGCATAAAAGCGAGTATAAATCCCGCCGAGGTTTGGTCTGAATAAAATATCCTGCGTCTTTTGACGCATATATGTTTTGTTTATTGAATTAAACCCGGCTGAAGGTATAGCCGGGTATTATTTTTATGAAGGGAGGAAAAAAAATGCCAGCAATAGTCAAACTGGAACAGGTCAAGGCTTTAAGAGAATTATTGAATAGAACTAAAGCCGTGTTCATCGCTGAGTATCGCGGGATGACTGTCGCTCAAAGCACTCTATTACGCTCAAGGGTCCGTGCTGCCGGAGGAGAAATGAAAGTTGCAAAGAACACTCTTCTTGAAATTGCCATGAAAGAGGAGAATATGACAGCTCTGCCGGAGACTCTTATCGCTGGACCGAACGTATATACGATGGCGTATGACGACCCGGCGGCGGTTGCGAAAACTCTTCGTGATTTCAGCAAAGAGAAGACAAACAAAGCTTTTATAATCAAAGGCGGAGTGCTTGGGAAAAGTGTTCTTGACCTTGCCGCTGTTGAAGCTCTTGCCGATATGCCATCGAGAGAAGTTCTTATTGGTCAGGTAGTGCGCACAATTGCAGCGCCAATCTCAGGATTCCTTAACGTGCTTAACGGACCTATGCGTGGGCTTTTGAATGTACTGAACGCTATAAAAGACAAGAAGGACGCAGCATAATTCCAAATCTAAAAGTTCGATTTGGAAATGGAATAAAAAAACATTACCGAGTTTAATTAAAATTTAATAAAAATATTGTATGGAGGAATATAAAATGACACACGAAGAAATGATTAAGGCTATTGAAACTATGACGGTTCTTGAACTCTCGGAGCTCGTTAAGGCGCTTGAGGATAAGTTTGGGGTATCCGCTTCAGCTCCCGCAATGGCAATGCCGATGATGATGGCAGGCGCCGGTCAGGCAGCAGCAGTGGAAGAGGAAAAGACGGAGTTTGATGTTATATACAAAGCTCCCGGCAGCGAAAAGATTAAAGTCATTAAGGTCATTCGCGAAATCACAGGCCTTGGACTCAAAGAAGCCAAGGATCTTGTCGACAACCCACCAAAGCCGGTGAAAGAGGCCATAACGAAGGAAGAAGCTGAGGAAATCAAAAAGAAGCTTGAGGAAGCCGGCGCAGAGATAGAAGTGAAGTAATACAGTATATAGTTTACAATGCACAATTAAAGACAAAAAGCCATCGCTTCTTTTTTTAATTGTGCATTGTGAGTTGTGAATTGCCTGTACCCTTTAGGGTATGAGTTGTTTTATACCGATTTGAAATCGAACGGAGGCGAGGCGGCTTTTGCGACCCGCCGTGAAGGCGTAGATAGACCTACGTCGAACAAGGGGAGCAAAAACAACAAAGCATACGTTTGATTGTGAATTGGTATTAAAAAGCGTCTGTGGATTTTACAAGTCTAATTCCATATTTTTCAGCTAACGCAAGAAATTCGAGTTCTGTTCCGGACTCGAACCCCGGGATCGGGGACATACAGTCGGTCAATATGTGTACTCTGGATGTTATTCTATTATCCTCACCGTAAAACTCCGTTATCTGTTTTACTGATTCCAGGACACAATGGCTTGAAGCTTCCCCCGCTATAAATATTTTTTGATACTTTTCAATTGATTTCAATAACTTAACGTTTACAAATCCAATTTTTGAATATTCTGGCTTAAATATTCCATACATCTCGGAAAAAGGATCTTCCCCCTTTAATACAGTCGTTATAAAAATTCTTCTTGCAGTTGAAAAGAAATATATTAAATTCGAGAACATGCACTCAAGTGACTGTCCTATCGTTCCTTTTATACAATGGTAAGGCCATATTGTAAGCTGTTTTTTCCCGAGGCGTTCAAGATTTTCAACGTAATTGAGGCTGTCTTCAAAGCTTACGACAGAGTTCCATTTCCCGCTTTTCATGTCGTTGGCGGTTATTACTGTAAATGGCTTCGGAACGTTTCCGCTATCATCTTTCCACCATATTGGGTGAAAAATCTGCATGGGGTCATGTGCATCAAGAGATAACATTATATCGGAAATACGATCCGTATTCGAATATATAAACCTGCACAGCCTTTCAACATCGCCATGAGAACCCGGCACACCGAGGGAACCTTTTTCCATGAACGAGTTCTGCATATCAATCGCCAATAAAAGAGTTTCCTCTCCTTTTTGATTTATATCCTCAGATTCCGCCATTCTGAAAAGCTCTCCTGATAAAACGGGAACATCCGTTCTTCCTATTTTCGATACATCGATAATATCTTCAAATTTAGTTTTAATCACTTTAGCTCCTTATATACACATGAAATCTAATCCTCAATTACGTAATATATTATAATATTTTTTCAATATTTACTGCCACAATATAAAAATTTTTACCAGTTTTTATACGGCTGACACCTGTTACCGAAACAGGCCAGCAAGGGTTTTATTCGTTATATTTATGACCGGCGGCTACTTTTTTCGGGTCACCAACCACTTGACGTATGGGAATAGTAATGTATAATTTCCTGCGTTGAGCGGGGATGGCGGAATTGGTAGACGCGCAAGACTAAGGATCTTGTGGGCTAAAGCCTGTGGGAGTTCGATTCTCCCTCTCCGCACCAACACACAAAACAACTTAACGCAACCCAACCCACAAAAAGCCATATCAGCAACATAATATCAAAAGAACTAAACACCTTAACCCACTATAAAACATACTTAACCAATAACATTGACGTACACATTACCGTACTCTATAATTTAATTTGTAAAATGTGTACGGGAGATGAAAACATTGGCGCTGACTGAAATGCAAACTCAAACAGTAGAACGCAGGGAATTGTACCAGATGATTGAAGAATTGCCGGATAACAGAATAGAAACCGCGCTTGATTTTGTAAGAGGCTTATTGCGGGATACTCAAGCGGAGCAGGATAATAACTTTTACAATCCGACAAACATTGAGTGGATAAAAGGATCAATCGAAGAATTAAGACAAGGTAAAGTTGTAGTGAAAACTATGGAAGAGCTTGAGAAAATGGCTGATGGATAAATTGATCTTTGCAGCCAGAGCATGGAATGACTATTTATACTGGCAGACGCAAGACAGAAAAACATTAAGGCGTATCAATGCATTAATAAATGATATAAAGCGGAACAGATATGAAGGAATTGGGAAACCGGAGGCACTTAGCGGAGACTTATCTGGATTTTGGAGTCGGCGTATTGATGAACAAAACAGGATAATCTACCGTATCGTTGATGAAGTCATTGAGTTAGTTGCATTGCGGACACATTATGAATAAGTCAAATTGACAATATTTGAAAATTGAGCATTATATATATATGAAAGAGGACGCGCAAACGTCCCCTCCGGGTTGTAAACCGTTTGGCGGTGAACAGCCGGACTTTTAAAAAAGCAGTCCTCAAAAATAAGCTGCCCCTCCACGCTAAGGCAGCTTATTTTTTATGTTCAACATTATTGCTACAACCAGTAAATCAAACGAAGCCGCCCACGGTTTACGAATTTATAATACAGTATAAAAAAAAGTTTTAGTAATTCTATCAATTCTTACCCTTTAGGGTGTATCAGAAAAAAACTCACTCCAATAAAATTAACAAAATATTGTATTTTAAGGAGTGAGAAAAATGAACTTTTTAGAC
Organism: Synergistaceae bacterium; assembly: GCA_009784305.1. Lineage (GTDB taxonomy): Bacteria > Synergistota > Synergistia > Synergistales > Aminobacteriaceae > WRNQ01. The sequence goes on along the minus strand of WRBZ01000027.1, from coordinate 785 downwards.
GAGATTTTCGGAAGAACTGAACTGAAGAACCGGATCGAATCATTACGGCAAGAACTCAAAAGATGCTATGAAATCAGAGATGAAGAAAAAGAAGCGTTTAATAATCAATGTATAAAATTTGAAAATAAGTACAAAGAAGCCGTATTAAGAATTCAACAGTTAGAGAAAGATCTTAATAAAAGCGGCATTTCACCCATAGAACCGCCGGCAAAACCTGAACCACCAAAGCCAGCAATAGGAATAATGCCCGAGGAAACAAAGGACGTATTCGGCTGGGTTCTTCTGACAGACGAGTACAAAGAAATCTTAAAATTATTGAACAAAAAAGAGTATGGGCAAAAGTGCATGATATGTAAAGGAGAAACGACACTAAACGATATTTCACTATTGAACGGCCGACGTGTTCATAAATCTTGTTACGATGAATATTTAAATAAAGTTTGCAGCATAAAAGAAACGGATGCGAAAGACTATTTTCAAAAAAACGCTGTAGCAGTATGTATGCTGAAAATAATCCATAGCTTTTGGCCAACATATCCGCCCGACTGGCAACAAAGACGAAAAATAGTACTGGAACGTGCGAACAACGCCTGCGAAAATGAAGAATGTGGAGAATCTGAAGATGAACTGCACATTCATCATATAAAAGAATTAGGTGCTGGCGGAAACCATAATCTAAGTAATTTGAAATGCCTATGTGTTGATTGCCATAATATAATAACTCCAGGAAACAAATTAGGAGATAACACGATACACAACAATTCTTGGCTCAAACGAAAAAAAGC
>WRBZ01000026.1 GCA_009784305.1 Synergistaceae bacterium | reverse complement strand
GGGAGCATGTCTGAATCGCGTTTAAGTAAAATAATGAAGTTTTCGGATATAGGCGTTGCATTATTTTTAGTTCTTGTTGTGATAATGATGGTTATCCCATTTCCTACATGGCTTATAGATATATTATTGGCTACAAATATCACACTTGGCGTCGTGGTTCTATTAGTTACGTTTTACGTCAAACGAGCTCTTGAGTTATCGGTTTTTCCAACTTTATTGTTAGTTGCTACCCTGTTCCGTGTCGCCTTAAGTGTGTCCACAACAAGATTGATTTTACTTCATCAAAATGCTGGGCAAATAATAACTGCATTCGGAAATTTTGTTGTTGGAGGTAACTATGTTGTAGGCGGAGTAATATTTCTTATACTTGTTGTCATACAGCTTATCGTAATAACCAAGGGAGCTGAACGGGTGGCGGAAGTTGCAGCAAGATTCACACTTGACGCTATGCCTGGTAAACAGATGGCTATTGACGCTGATTTAAATTCCGGCCTTATAGATGAAACTGAGGCGAAATCCAGGAGAAAAGATATACAAAGAGAGGCGGATTTTTACGGCGCTATGGACGGAGCTTCCAAGTTCGTAAAAGGAGACGCCATAGCGGGACTGCTGATAATATTTATTGATATCGTTGCAGGAATACTGATAGGAGTTTTTCAGCGGGATATGGAGATTGGCAGGGCTGCAAGCGTATATAGCTTATTGACTGTTGGTGATGGCCTGGTTTCAATAATACCTGCATTATTGTTTTCCACTGCGACTGGAATAATTGTATCGCGCGCTGCGGCTGAATCAGACCTTGGTAAAGATCTTTTCGTTGCATTTACGCGTTATCCAAGACCTTTATATATTGGGTCATTTCTACTTTTTGCGTTAGCCATTGTTCCCGGTCTTCCTACAGTTCCATTTTCTGTATTGGGTGTTTTGCTTGCATTGCTTGGTTACGCAGTTGTTAGAGAAGGAAAAATTCAAGAAGCTGCTTCTTCTGAAAGTTCACAAAGAGGAGACGTTTCTAAAAGCTCAACAGGTGTTGGAACTCCCGGATCTACTGCTGCTTCACAGGCTCCTATGCCTGCATCGCCGACTTCACCGGAGGACGTCATGCGCCTTCTCACAGTTGATCCGATGGAGGCGGAAATAGGATATGCAATAATTCCTTTGGTGGATCCGTCTCAGGGAGGAGATATGCTGGAGAGGATAGGCACAATCAGAAAACAGATGGCAGTTGATCTTGGCCTTATAGTTCCCCCCATAAGAATAAGGGATAATATACAAATAAAACCTACAGAATATATTATCAGAATAAAAGGAGCTGAAGCGGGGCGCGGAGAATTGCTTCCAGATCACTATTTAGCTATGAATACGGGAGCCGCCGAGGAGGAAATAGTTGGAATTCCAACGACGGAACCGGCGTTTGGGCTGTCGGCTGTTTGGATATCACCAGACCTGAGAGATAAAGCGGAAACTATCGGGTACACGGTTGTTGATGCTCCATCCGTTATGGCAACACATTTGTCTGAAATAATAAAACGAAACGGTTCTGATCTGCTAACCAGGCAGGAAGTACAGAAGCTTACGGAAATGGTAAAGGAAAATTCTTCTGCTGTCGTTGATGATTTGTTAGCTACACTATCTTTGGGAGAAATACAAAAAGTTTTACAGAATCTTATAAAAGAACATGTGCCGATTAGAGATTTAGTAACTATTTTTGAAACGTTGGCGGACTTCGGGAAGATGTCCCGCAATGCGGATTTCCTTACGGAACGCGTGCGCGAATCATTGTCGCGCATCATTACATTGAAGATACAGGAAGAAGATGGATCTGTTACTGTTGTTACTCTGTCTCCGGCTTGGGAGCAGAAAATCACAGAATCCATAGAAGGAGATCTGGCACGCGGCTGGCAGCTCAATATGGATCCGCGGGATATGCAAAAACTGGTAAAATCGGTTGCAAAAGCTTGTGATGATATGGCGGTACGAGGTATTATCCCTATATTACTTGCGCATCCAAATGTCAGATTAATTGTCAGAAGATTGTTAGAAGGAACAATTCCCAATATTTTTGTGGTATCCTATAACGAGATTTCAAGCGGAGCTCAAATAAAAACTGTAGGAATGGTTGAATAATGAGAGTCGTAAATAAAATTACATTTGAAGCTAAAGATGACGCTGAAGCATTGCGCCTTGCAAGTGAAAGGCTGGGTAAGGATGCTGTTGTTCTATCATCGCGCCCTGTAAAAGTTGGCGGGATTTTTGGACTTTTCAGGAAAAATGTGTTGCTTGTATCAGCCGGAATTCTTGAGGATGATTTAAAAGACGTCAGGAAAGACAAAAGCAATGATGGAGACTCGGCGAGAGAGCGTTTAGCAGCATTTCAGAAACTTTTAGAACTGCGCCATGCGACGGAGATGAATGCTCCGTTGACTGTTCCTTCGCAGAACAATATTCAGAATAATATTAGCTATATGAACCCTATGCCAAACATAGGCACAGTGAAAGACATATATCAACCTTCAGGAAGAGTTCCAAACAAAGCTCCTATATCTGATAATGCCGCCAATCGGCAAAGTACAAATACTTCTTTTGGAGATATAAGAGGAGAGGTCAATTCACTTTCAGAAAAATTAGCCGATGTGATCAAAAAACTAAATGAACAATCCTATGCGCCAGAATCTAACGGACAACCCGAATTTTCAGATGAAGCCCATGAAAATATTTATAGAACCCTTTTAAATAGTGAAATGAGTTCAGATTACGCAAAAAGGTTAATAAATGAATACATAAATTTAAAAAGTGAGGAAACTTTTGAGAATTGGCTTACAGAAAAGGTAAATGTTGCTTCCGCTGACCCGATTCTGGCTGTTGGAGGTAGGAAGATTGCATTTATTGGCCCAACCGGAGTAGGTAAAACCACTACAATTGCAAAATTAGCTGCAATCTTCTCACTTTGGGAGCATAAGAAAGTTTTATTGCTGACAAGCGATACATATAGAATAGCAGCAGTTGAACAACTGAGGACTTATGCCAAGATTCTTGGAATTCCGACAGAGGTAATTTATGAACCTGATGGAGTAAACGGAATTTTGGAAAACTATGAAAAAACGGATGTTATTCTTTTGGATACGGCAGGAAGAAATCAAAAAGACACTCGTCATATTGAAGCTTTCAGCTCTTTATTTGATGCTTTTAAGCCGGATGCCATTCACCTTGTATTAGCGGCTAATATGAAATATAAGGATATGCTTGATGTTATTGACAGAGTTTCATCTCTTGACATATCACATTTGGTTTTCACAAAACTTGACGAAACCACAAGCTATGGATCAGTTTTCGATATCGCTGATAAATTAGGAAAGCCTTTTTCTTTTTTCACTGCGGGGCAGAATGTTCCTAACGATATTGAGGTGGCTTCTGGGGAATATTTATGCAAGATGATTTTTAACAGAGAAAAATCTGTTAGTGGTAAGGGATAAAGATGCCTTCCCGCTCATCAAAGAATTCTCTTTCTGATCAGGCGCAAGAACTACGTAGGATCGTCGATATACATCGGCGTGAACTGCGCCAGGAGAATGGAATGCTCCGAACTATAGTAATTTTGTCAGGGAAGGGAGGAGTTGGAAAAACAAACCTTTCTGTAAATTTAGCGATAGCACTTAAAATGGATGGACACAAAGTTGCTCTGCTTGATGCGGATTTAGGAATGGCAAATGTTGATTTAATGTGCGGAATAGTGCCGCAATATACTTTTCTTAATGTTGTACGCGGGGATAAAAATATTGAGGAAGTCCTAGTTAATACGAAGCAGGGTATAACTATATTGCCCGGCGGAGCAGGCGTGAGAGAACTTGCGGATATAGATGAAGCGCAGCTTAGTTCTTTTGTAAATTCGCTGTCCGATTTTGAAGAGAAAGCGGACTTTCTTGTTATAGATACAGGGGCTGGTATTCATAAAGGAGTTATAGCTTTTGCTGAAGCTGCGGATACAACTCTTATTATTACTACACCTGAACCAACATCCATAAGAGATGCTTATGGAGTTTTAAAATCGCTGAATAATTCTTACATGAGCAGCAGCGATATAAGAATTATTGTCAATATGGTCAGTGATGAAAAAGAAGGAATTGAGGTTGCCGGACGTATACAAATGGCTGCAAAGCAGTTTTTGGGATTATCGGTTCCATACCTTGGACATGTATTGAGAGACCCCAAGGTAGAAAAATCCGTGAGAATGAGGGTACCACTTTTAGAGGCTTTCCCGGAATGTGCTGCTTCAAAGTGCATTTTGAATCTTTGTTCAAGACTCTTAGGAAAAAGTGGAATTTTGCCTCATTCCGTTACTGTGCCGAGAGGAATAAAGAATTTTTTCCTGAGGCTTATAAGAGGTGTCTCATAATTGAATAAACAAGAATTTTTTAGTTTTTTAAGTAAATCTATTGGAAGTAAAGTTGAGATAATAAACAGATCCGGCATAAATAAAGGTATATATTCATCCAGTCTTTTGGATTTAAAAGACAGGATGATTGGGATTGCTCAACCGATGCAAAGAGGCATCCTGGTTCAAATGTCAGGGATTGAATTAACTATTTGCGTTAAAAGCGAAGGCAACCTGATAGAGGCGCCGGTTATTTCACGTGGAACAACATTTGAGGGGTTTATACCTATTTTATGGGTTGAGCCAATAGGAGATATTGTAAAAGTTCAACGCAGAAGCTATGTTAGGATCCCATGTTTCCTGGAAGCAAGCTGTTATTTCCTTGAAATGAATTCCGACATCCGCGAACCGGCGCCTGATATTCCGAAAGAATGGTTCACTATTTTTGTTAATAATGTGAGCCTTGGTGGCATAGCGGCTACAGTAAAACAAGGATATGGCGCTAATTACCATATAAAAGGCAGATATCTTTTGGCGATAAATTTCGGAGGAGGTTTAATGTTCATAAACTTACTGCTGCGAAATATATTCTACAACGACGATGATGGTATACTCAACGGAGCCTTTGCGTTTGGCGGGCTGTCTGCTTTTCAGGACAAAATTATTGGTAACTACGTTCGCCGTCAAGAGCTGGCAGGGAAGAATAAATGAATAGTAATATTTTTGATACTAATAAGAAAATAAAAGTTCTTGTAGTTGATGATTCAGCTTTGATGAGAAAAATAATAACGGACATTCTCAATTCCGATTCTCGTATCAGTGTTGTAGATACAGCGCGCAATGGAGTTGAAGGACTTGAAAAGGCCCATATTTTAAAACCAGATGTTATTACTTTAGATGTGGAGATGCCTCAGAAAAGTGGTATTGAAACTCTTGAGGAAATTATGAAGACAATCCCTACGCCTGTTATTATGTTAAGCAGTCTTACACAAGAAGGGGCGCAGATAACACAGAGAGCTTTCTCTCTTGGATGTGTCGATTGTGTTGGAAAACCATCCGGTCATATTTCTTTGAATTTAGCCGAAGTTGGTAATGAAATAATAGAAAAAGTAATAATTGCAAGTACCGTTAATATAAAACGTGCAGCTAAAATAAGCTCAGAATTTAACATAAGCAATAGATTGCCAATTGGAGCTAGTTTTCAGAATAAAAGGAAAGAAATTTTAGTTATTGGTGCTTCGACTGGCGGACCGCTGGCTCTCCAGCAAGTTATATCAAGTATTCCTGCTAATTTCCCTGTGCCAATAGCTATAGTTCAGCATATGCCGCTTAATTTTACATCTTCATTTGCAAAAAGACTGGAGTCAATCTCTCAGTTGCATGTTATGGAAGGTTATGAAGGGTTGGAACTTTGCAGCGGGATGGCAGTTGTAGCTCCAAGTGGGAAGCATATGTTATTGAAGAGAAAAAATGATGGTATTTTTTGCAATTTGTCGGATGCTCCTCCTGTGCTTTCTGTGAAACCTGCTGCTAATATTTTGTTTATGAGCGCAGCTGATGAATTTAGTGGGAAAGTTGTATGCGTTATTCTTACCGGTATGGGCAGAGACGGAACCGACGGAGCGATAGCGCTTCACAGTAAAGGAGCTCATATTATTGCTGAATCAAAGGAAACATGTATTATTTACGGTATGCCAAAATCGGTAATTGAGGCTGGAGTTGTTGATCAGGTCCTTCCGCTCCATGATATAGCCGGAGCCATAATTAAATGTGTTGGCGGCGCTTTGTAAACCTTTAATAAGAATTGAATTGGAGATGGTAAAAAATGAGCAGTATAGATACAAATCAATATCTAGGCGCATTTCTTGATGAAGCTTCTGATAATTTGAAGGGATTGGATGACTTAACGCTTGAACTTGAAAAAGACCCTGAAGATATGTCAGTTGTAAATGGGATATTCCGAACTGCACATACCTTAAAAGGTATGTCTGCGACTATGGGATTTCAGAATATGGCTTCCTTGACTCATGCTCTTGAAGATAGGCTTGATGAGGCAAGGAGTGGTCGTTATCATCTTGGCGAGGCTGATGTCGATATGATTCTGCAATGCTTGGATATAATGCAGTCAATGGTCGATTCGATACGCGCAGGCGATACGGACGCCAAAATTGATGTGTCTGAATTGGTGAAGTCCCTTCGCTCATTTAAGGATAATCAGCCTAAAGCAGTGAAAAAGGAAAGCGAAAAGAAAACTATAACTGCTAAAATAGAGGTAAAAAATGATGACAGTGCTCTTCATGCAGATCTTTATGAAAGCTTAATGAAGGAAGCTTACAATTCAAATTCTAAAGCTTTTTCAGTGAATATCGAGCTTAATGAAACATGTTTACTTAAAGCCGCCAGAGCTTACATAATCATTAATCGGCTTGAAGAGACGGGGACAATTTTTAAAACTGAACCAAGCATTGAGTCTGTGGAAAATGAAGATTTTGAGAATAAATTTAGAGTATTTCTTATATCTAAAATCAGTAAAGATGAAATAAAAGATATATTACAAAGAATTAGTGAGATTAGCGCTGTTAATGTGGATGAGATAGATATTTCATCTGTTGAAAATACTACAAATGTTGCTGCTGATGCAAATGCAGATTATGAAAGCAGTATAGCAAAGGATAATAATAGTAGTCCTCTTAGCTCTCCCGCCACAAATCTTGCGGTGAAACAACCTGCAAATGCTAAACCGCAGTCTGCCGCTGGCTCTCATAAAAGCGGAAACCAAACGGTTCGGGTTGATATTGGGCGACTTGATAAACTTATGAACTTAGTCGGAGAACTTGTCATAGGCCGCGCTCGTATTGAAAGATTGGTACAAGAAGCGCACCTTCGGGAATTTGACGATCCGTTGTCACAGTTGGGTAGAATCTCCAGTGATATTCAAGAGCTTGTCACAAAACTTAGAATGGTTCCGGTTTCGTTTATTTTTGACAGATTTCCAAGGCTTATCAGAGATATTTCCAAAAACTTAGGTAAAGATGTTCAACTGGTGTTGGAAGGGCAGGATACAGAACTCGACAGAACTGTCATCGATGAAATTGGAGACCCTATGGTACATCTTATTCGCAATTCTCTTGATCATGGGATTGAAACGCCATCTGAAAGACTCGCTATTGGAAAACCTGAGAAAGGTACTCTTAAGATCTCCGCTTATCAGGAAGGCAGTGGAGTTATTATTGAAGTTCAGGATGATGGCAAAGGTATAAATATTGAAAAAGTCAAGAAAAAAGCGATCGAAAAAGGCCTATTAACAACAGAAGAAGCTCAAATCATGCCTGACGAGGAAGCTATAAAGATAATATTCCTTCCCGGTTTCAGTTTGGCTGCGTCAGTGACGGATTTGTCAGGCCGCGGTGTTGGCATGGATGCTGTTAAGACGAAAGTTGAAGCTCTTGGAGGTCAGTTCGATGTTACTTCAAAATTGGGAGTAGGGACCAGAGTTTTTGTACGCCTTCCTCTCACTCTTGCTATCGTTCTCGCTTTACTTATTAAGGTCGGTTCTGAAGTTTATGCGATGCCTCTTGAGAATGTTGAAGAGACCATATTAGTAAAAAAAGAAAACGTGCGTACTTTGAATGGAACACCCGCAACCCTTCTGAGAGGAGAAGTTCTTTCTTTATGGGGACTTGCCTCATCTTTAGGTACTCCAAGAGACTCAAATGACAGGGATGAATATCCAGTCGTAGTAGTTAAGACAAGTAGAAATAGAATTGGGTTCATTGTAGATGAATTAATAGGTCAGCAGGAAATAGTTATTAAATCGCTTGGAAAATTCCTCTCAAAAATTAATGGAATTGGCGGAGCAACGATTCTTGGTGATGGTAACGTTGCATTGATCCTTGACGTGACATCTCTTTCATTTGGGAAATAACGAGTGCAATCAATGGAGGACGAATAATTGCCTGAAATTTCATCGCTGAACAATATTCAGCTTGATGCAATAAAGGAAATCGGAAATATCGGAACAGGTAACGCTGCTACCGCTTTATCAAAGCTTTTAGGCAAAGTAGTGGAGATGGATGTTCCGAAAGTTGAATTAGTTTCGATATATGAGCTATCTGAGTTTTACGGATCTCCTACTGTACCTGTTGCAGCGGTATTTGTTCGCTCAGAGGGTAAGTTTTCGTGCAGCGTAATATTTATTGGTTCTGAAGATGGGGCCAATGAAATGATAAAGATGTGGTTCAGTATGTCTTTTGGCGATTTTGTCACAGATGGCCTTCCGGACGAAATGCTTGACAGCGGATTGGCTGAATTGGGAAATATCATAATAGGCTCATTTTTAGGAGCTATCAATGCCTTGATCGAAACTACATTCCAGATATCGGTCCCTGGTGTTGCTCATGATATGTTGGGTTCAGTATTGGATGTAGTTGCCTCGCTTTTTGGAACTGTTGGGGAATATGCGCTGGTAATCAGCACTACGCTGCGCATAAGCGGTGTTGAAGATGTAAATATGGATGGCAATATAATACTGTTACCGGATCCAGATGCTTTGGAGCTTCTCTTGAGAAAGCTGCAGGTACTCTAACGCATGGAAAACGCATATCATGTGGGAATGGCTGATGTTATTGCAGTCAGTTCTCCTGCTAAGCTGATAACTCTTGGGTTAGGATCTTGCATAGGCGTTGTCATTTATGATGAAATGGCTAAAGTAGCTGCTATGGCTCATGTAATGTTACCTGACAGCAGAGGAAGCAAAGATCATGAAAAGCCGGGAAAATTTGCGGATCTTGCGATACCGCTTTTATTGGATGAACTTTTAAAGAAGAATGCTAAGAAAGAAAGAATGAAAGCGAAATATGCAGGCGGCGCACAAATGTTTGCTACTATTGCAAGCGGCGGTGGAGCGGATTTTCTTGCTGTAGGGGTCAGGAATGCTGCTGAAACTTTAGCTTTTTTGAATAAGTATAAAATTAAAATAGTTGCCTCCGATACGGGAGGAAACAAAGGCCGCACTGTTGAGTTTAATACAGAAACATGGATGCTCAGCGTAAAAGTATTGGGTAAGGGAGTCACCATGATATAAATGAAGAGCGTTGAGAGGAGGTAATTCACTTTGGAGCGCAAATCTTCGGATTCTCAGCTTTGGGATGAATATTTAACCTCTCCCACTGAAATCAATAAAGAGAGAATTGTTAAGCGTTATCTTCCTCTCGTGAAGTATGTAGTGGGGAGAATGATAGTGTCGCCTCCGTCCGGGCTTGATTATGAAGACTTGTTGAGTTTTGGAGTTTTTGGACTATTAGATGCTGTAAACAGATTTGATATTTCAAAAGGTTT
>WRBZ01000025.1 GCA_009784305.1 Synergistaceae bacterium | reverse complement strand
GATGACGTAATAAATAAGGAAGTAAGGCTCAGGGAAATGATGCAGAGGGAATGGGATAATCTAACCGATCCGATTAGAGTTACGGACGCAGTTACGCTTCATTTCGACCCCCGCAGCGTTGCTGCGTCTCCTCTTAACATAACTCCGGATGAAGTGACGTTAAGGGCGTATGTGGAAACGGGGATATCGCTGTCAATGGGAATAGGAGAAATGGTTGGCGCGCGTAAAAAAAGTTTGCCTCCTCTTGAAGAATATGAGCATGGTGATGAATCCGTCAACTTGAACGTGAAAGCGTTATTAAACTATGACTCCCTTGAAGAGGAAGCCATGAAAACTTTATCGGGGGTCAAAATCGATATGGGAATAGCGTCGGTCACAGTAAACTCATTGCGCCTTATGGGCAGCGGAACGCGTCTGATAGCGGCGATTGGAATAACCACGGGAACTTCAAGCGGAACAATATATGCGGCGGGAGAACCTTATTTTGATGAGCAGTCGAGGGTCATATCCATAAAGGATTTTGACCTGGACGAGGAAACGCGCGACGGGCTTTTCCAAACAGCCGCCTGGCTTCTGCGTCCGATGCTTGTGAATGTTTTGAGCCAAAAATTAGAATGGCAGATTGGCCCGGAAATAGACAAACTGACCGATGAAGCGCGTGAAGTTATTGCTTTGCGCGATTTGAGCGATGAATTTGAGCTTAAAGGAACTCTAAAATCTGCAAAATTCAGCGAACTGCGCGTCACCGGCAAGGGGATTGAAATTGCGTTAAAACTTGAAGGAGCAGCAACACTTACATATCATCCAAAATAAATACATTAATCATCGCTTGAATTGCTTGAGCTTTTGCCTCCCCAAAACGTAATTCCGCGTTTTGAGTCCTTATAAAAATCCAATATCTTTATCAATTCCAACGGGGTATCCCCCGAGCTTCCAAGTTTGGCGCGCTGGTTTTCAAGGGAAGAAGAAAACATTTTGCTTTTGTCATACAATTCCCTGTAAAGGGCTTTTATTTTCTTACGCAGGTCGGATGAGAAATTTGCCCTGCGAAGCCCTATGACATTGAGTCCTTTCAGGCGTAAAGGCTCTCCCGCAGCAAGGGTAAAATGCGGAATGTCCTTAACAACCTTATACATTCCTCCCACCATACAGTAGCTCCCGATGCGTACAAATTGATGTATCCCGACTATTCCTCCGATTACAGTGTAATCATCTATTTGTACAAATCCGGATATCCCGACTTTATTCGCTATCGTTACCTTGTTCTTTATATCGGCGTTATGCCCCACATGAACACCTTCCATGAGAAGACAGTCATTACCGATGGATGTAGAATAACCTTCGCCTGTAGCTCTGTTGACGGTTACATATTCACGGAAAATGTTTCCGTCCCCGATTCTTGCGAAAGATTTTTCACCCCTGTATCCATGGTCCTGTGGATCCCCCCCGATGACCGCGTGGCTGTGTACTTGATTACCCTTCCCCATTTCAACATAGCTGCACACACGGGAATAAGGCTCCAATACCGTGTCATCTCCTATACGAGCTTCATCTACTACGCAATAAGCTCCAATTCTAACTCCACTTCCCAATTCCGCTTTAGGAGAAACTATCGCCGTCGGGTGAATCATTATTATTCTCCTCCTGTCCTTGCTTTTTCAGTGTCGAAGCTATAAAAAACAAGTATTCCGCTTCAGCTATCAGCTCTTCGTCCACAAACGCCTCAACCCATGCTTTTCCAACAGTTGCGCGCCGTTTTAACATTTTCGCTTTGATTACGATCCTGTCCCCCGGGCGAACGGGTTTCCGGAACTTTGCCTTATCTATTCCGGTAAGGAATACTATTTTGTCCTTCATATCCTCCCTATCTTTTTGTGCGGTTGCCATTATCGAGCCGACCTGCCCCATCGCTTCCAATATGAGGACGCCGGGCATGACGGGCTCGCCGGGAAAATGCCCCTGAAAGAAGGGCTCGTTTATCGTGACGTTTTTATAACCTATCGCATGCTCAGCGTCACATTCGATCACGCGGTCGACCAATAGAAAAGGATAGCGGTGTTTTAGCACCTTCATTAATTCAAAAATATCCAACAAGTCAGGATAACCTCCTTAATCTTTCTATAAATTGCAGATGAGATGCATGCCCTGCTCGTATGGCGATTATCTTCGCGCATATAGGCCTTCCGAGCAGTGCCAGGTCGCCAATCAGGTCGAGCATCTTGTGCCTCACAAATTCATTCGCGTATCGCAGCCCGCCATTTGTCCGAACTTCAGTCTCTCCGACCAAAATCGCGTTATCGAGGGAGCCGCCAAGAGCCATTCCATTCTGCTGCAATAGCTTTATATCTTTTTCCAGCGCAAAAGTCCTGGCGCGCGATACCTCGTCTATATAAAACCTGCAGTCCCTCTCTTCATAGTCATATAGCAAGGTGCCAATCAAGTCATTGTCGTACTTTATTACGTAAGTTATGCTGAATTTTTCGCCCGGCACCGCCGTTATAAAAGCGTTATTCGCGCACTCGCAATGAATAGGAGAATGAATCATCAACGGTTTTACAGGTTCGCATTCCTCCGAGGATTCAAACAGCCTGCGGGAGAAAGTCTCGGAACAGCCGTCAATTGCCGGAAACTCCACTCCTTCAACCTCAATACTCGTCTTCCATAGCCCAAGCCCGCTGATTGCGGATAAAAGGTGCTCAACCGTACGTACCTTTGACCCGTCCGGGAAAATCAAGTCCGAGCCGCGGGAGCTTCCTTCAATTTTAAGCTCTTTTATTGGTACACAATTGCCATTCAGTGAGATAGTAAGCTCTTCGGACGGGGAAAGCGTTACTCTGCACTCGCTCCCTGAATGAAGCCCCTTTCCCTCCCAGCTTACGTTTTCTATAAGACAGCGATTCATTCGCTCGCTGCTCCTGACAGCTTTTCCAGCTTCTTAACCCGTTCGTAAAGCTTTGGAAGGTGCGCTACATGCGCCTGTTGTTTCAATTCCTTTTTATGGTCTTGCGCGGGAAATCCCGATACCGTAACACCTGGAGGGATATCGCGGGTCACACCCGCGCGTCCGGCTATCTGCGAATTGGAGCCTATTCTCACATGATCGCGCGACCCGGCCTCGGCCGCAAAAATTACGTTATCCCCGACAACAGTACTGCCGGCAAGCCCCGCTTTCCCACAGAAAATACAATTATTCCCAATCTTGCAATTGTGCCCTATTTGCACATGATTATCGATTCGCGTCCCTTCCCCTATTTCAGTATTTCCGATAGTGCCGCAGTCAACAGCGGAACACGCCCCGACTTCCACATTATCTCCGATAATAACGCCGCCTATCTGCGGAATTTTCACCAATCCGGACGGGGTCGGCAGGAATCCGAATCCTTCGCTTCCTATAACGCAACATGAATGCAGGATCACGTTTTTTCCTATTTTGGAGCGCCTTACCGAAGCATTTGATTCTATAACCGTCCCTTTACCTATCACGCATCCGTCGTCAATATATACATTAGCTTCCAGTTGTACAAGCTCCTCAATTCTCACGTTGTTCCCTATTACACAGCAAGGGCCGATCCACGAGGTCGGGGATATCTCACAATCTCTTCCTATCACAGCGCTTGGGTGAATCCCTCTGAATTTGGGTTTCCTTAATTCAAATACAGATAACAGCGCAGGAAGGATAAATCTGGGATTCTCCGCTATGAGTCCGTCCCTGTTTGCCTCCCTTACAGTAAGAACAGGGACGTTTTCAGGAATTTTAGCAAGTTCTTTTGGCTCCCATACCACACATAACTTGTCCGGTGAGGATTCTTCCGGCGATGCAACGCCGTTTATTACACGGTCTTCTCCGCGAAGCTCGGCTCCTATGAGTTTTCCAAGCTCGGACAGAAGTATTCTTTTATTGTTCGTATACACACATATCACCCTATTATTTATTTTCCCCGCAAAGCAAATAAAAATGGTAAAAATTCTAAAACTGGAAAATACCCCGAATGCTAAGTTTATCCCTGTAGATTTCGTCGTAATGAAGCTCTATGGAAAGGTCGTCTCTTAAACGTGCTCCCAATGCGAAGTTATGTCCAAGATCCGCATTCCAGCGCCACCAAAAATAAGGTTTTCTCTTTCTGTCATCCCACCAGAATCTATACCATAAACCTTCCTCGGGGAATGACATTTCCGCTCCTATCATCACCCCGTTGAAAATTTCAAGGCGCCCGCCAAGCCTTGTATAGGCTTTAAATTCATCGAGCGTGACGTACGATTCACTGTATAAATCAAACGGTATATTGGTTAAGTTGGCGGTTCTCCATCCCGCAGTCAGCCATAGTTCCGGCGCCCGATTCCTGACGCCGGCGTAAGCGGCAAATTTCAGGCTGAAAAAAAATCTTTCACTGTCGATCGAAGTATCTATCTTTGATATCTGTTCGGGGGAGAATTTTGCACTGACGGACGCGTGTATGTTGGAGACTGCGTTGCGGTCTTCAAGCTTGTTTATTGCAAATTTCGATATATCCTCTTCATGCTGTTTTGCCCAGGATACGGGTAGCCCTATTATCGGAGACATATCGGCAACCAATTTGGCGGAAAGGTCCGAGTGGAACATTACAGGAAGGGCGTTTGATGTCACTTTGGGTGTTATCGAAAGTATGTACGGCTGAACGGGCGTAAAGGAAATTTGCAACAATTTACTTTCATCGCTTAAACGGACAATAATTGAAAAATCCCATCCTGACAACTTTTTCTCAATAAGTATCTTTATTTGCTCGCGTAATGCCGTATCCATCCATGACAGCGCTTCTACAGGAACTGATTCGATGAGTCTGAGAATATCTGAATCAAGCCCTTCCACATCCTTACTGAACCATTCATTAGCGGGGTGACGCAACTGTGGAAGATTTATTTCCGCGTTCCAGTTGGAGCGGTCCCCCTTACTTGCGAATACTATTTCCGGAGAATCCGTATCCACCAGCTTCAGCGAAAGTATCTCATACCCCTGGAAAAGCTGTTCGATAACAATTTTTAATGTACTTTCCTGCCCTTCTTTCTGGATTGAAAGCTCTATTTCATTCCATACAGCTTCAATGCTGCGCGTAACGGAAGGCAATGTCCAGTTTGGCATTCCTTTTAATGAAATTGCGCGCGCTTCCGCCGGTATCGGTATATATAAAAAAAAGACTGCGGCAAAAAAAGCCACAGTCTTTTTAAGACTTAAAGTATTCATATATCAAAACATCTCCCCGAAACTGAAGTAGAAACGGTTTTCATCTCCGCCCATAGCGTAATCAAGCCGTAAATTTCCCATCGGAGTATTAACTCTGACGCCAAACCCGTAATTTGACTTGAGGTCGCTGAAATAGCTTATATCATTTCCGGCGTTTCCAATGTCATAGAATCCGACTATAGAGAATATCGATTGTATAGGAATGCGTAATTCCGCGTTCGCAAGTATCATGCTGTTACCTTCAAAAGTTCTGCTGTGATATCCGCGTAAAGTATTCTCTCCACCAAGAGAATAACGGGCGAAAGCCGGAAGGTTATCAGCATTCGATGAGCCGATTCTGAAGCGTGTGGCAAAAATCACCGGTATTTCCTCGGAAAAGGCTGCTATATCAAACAGGTCGCCAAATACTTGCTCCAGAAAGAAAGGATAATAATAGCGAAGCTGGAGCCAGTATTTGAGGTAGTCAAATTCCCCTCCCAAAACACTGTATGCTTTTGATAAGAATACTTCTGAAACAAAACCTTTGGAGTACGATACATATGGGTCAAGGGTACTATATGCCAACGTCAGGTCAGTCGTAAAATTCTTGCCTCCCCACATTGTCAGGTCATCATGGTAACCGGGAATCTCGTTCTTCATATTGTCATACGACACATCTTTCCAATCAAGCGTCATGAACCAGCTAAAATTCTCATTCCCTCCAAACTTCTTTCCGAACCCGAAATATATTCCTTTCATTGTTTCGTCGTACTCAAACTGCTTCGTTTGGTTATGGAAATAGTAACGTTCCTCAAAATAACGCCTGTAAGCGCCGACCTTCCACGCGTATGTGTATCTGTCCATATATGGGCTTGTGTACGAGATCCAATACTGTTCGTTCATTCCAAGCTCAAATCCAACTTCCGCAATATGCCCAAGCCCTGCCCAGTTAATATCATTGTAAGTTACTCCGCCGCTGAATCCCCCGTCCGAGCCGTATCCAACGTTAAACCCTATTGATGAAGTTTTTTTCTCTTTTACGGAGAGTATTATGTCGCTTGTATCCGGTTCATCCCCGGGCTCAAAACCGATACTGATGTCGTCAAAATAGCCCAGGTTATGTAATCTGCCAAGCTGGTGACGGAATAATGTGGCGTTAAAGATATCTCCTTTTTTAAGTTTTATTTCGCGCGATATTATTTTTGTTTTGGTTTTTGCGTTCCCCTGTATTATTATATCTCCAATGCGCGGTTCAATTATTTTTACGAAAATATTTCCTCTGCTTATTGAAACATCCGCTATACGAACCATGACATACCCGTCTTTGTTGTATTTTTCCTGGACTCTGTCGAGGTCGTTGCGGAAGAATACCCTATTAAATACCGATCCGGGTTTTGTGAAAATTACTTCAATAAGGTCTTCCTCTTTATAAATCGTGTTTCCAGAAAATGATATGCTCTCAACAACAGGGTTTTCATTGACGACAAAAGTTACCCCCACACCGCCGTATAATTGGAATAATTCCATATCAACAGTTGAGAAGAAACCTAATTCATATATGTTTTCAATGTCACGCTGAAGTTTTTCCCTGTCAAGAGGCTCTCCTGATTTTGTCTCCACAGTCCCAAGGATATAATCCGAGTTGACATTTATGTTTCCCTTAACCTCAACTGAAGTTACCTGAAGTTCTGCCGCAAAGGCTGAATTACAGATAAATAGCAGCGAGAATAACAAAATCGAAATAGTTTTCTTTAACACCCTGTTCATCTACCTTTCTACTGTTACTGCCGATGGTTTTCCTTTTAGTGCATTCTCTCCTATTTTAAGAAGAGTGAAAATTTGCGCTTCATTTTTCATATCGGTATTAACCTTTTGCACATCATTACGGCTTGCTGAAATTTGCTCTTTGCCCGCATAAGTATTACTTGTTCTCTTTATCTCGGTCTTTGGCGCTTCCAAATAAGTTTCAGCAGGTAAGTCCGTTATGTCGGAAACCCATCCGGAATTTGCGTTGCTCAGTTGTTCCCGAAGGTTTTTCAAGAGAGCCTTTTCATCCGAATTCACCCACTCAAGAGAGTTTGTCGTCATAGCTGAGTAGGTATTTTCTACATATGAAAGCGGAGCCGCCGCTGATAATAGTATAACAGCTGCCGTTGCGATTGTGCGAAATAATCTCACAAAATAACCTCTCACGCTTGCCTTGTTATTATACCGCTTATTTACGGTGTTCCATATTTCATCCCTTGCGGAGTCAAAATCAACCCTTGCGCATTCGATGTCCATGAGCGCATTTCCGTAACTTTCGCCCCGGCATGCAGAAGCGCAACGTTCGAGCCATCTCATAACACGGGATATTTTTTTCTCAATTTTCTCAGCCATATTTTGCGTGACCTCTTAATTATAATGTATAATTATTATCCCCGGAAGTGTCTATTTTATGGCGTATACTTCCTTCAATCGAGCGACTGCGTTTCTCCTGATGCGATATATGTGGCTTATATCCAATCCAAGTTCCTCCGCTATCTCCTTTGGTTCCTTCCCGTTTTTGAATATTGCCGATATTATTTCGCCTTCCCGCTTGGGCAGTTTTTTTATGCTTTCTTCGACGCACATCCATGTCTCACTGTCTTCGTCATATATCGGAGCTGTCCAGTGTTCGATGATTTCATCGGAAACCGGAACAGGGGCTTTTTGTTCGCTTCTCTCAAGCATATTTATCATTTGACCTCTTATTCTATGCCACGCGAAGGTTGAAAATTTTAGCCCTCTTTCATATTCAAACCTGTCAACTGAGTTTATTAAGGCAAGCATGCCTTCCTGAATAAGGTCCTGCTTCACTGATGAAAGCACGTTGAATCTCCCCGCGAGCCAAAACACAAGAGGCCTGTAAGCTACAATAAGAGCCTCTCTTGCTTCGTCGTCTCCGACTTTCATGCGCTGCCAGAGTTCTTCTTCATTAAAATCGTTCTCAAAAGCGGAAAGGGACATTGCAGCCTTCCTCCACAGCAAGATGTAAAGTATCGTTCAAAAAGACCAGGTTATTCACTTTTGGGCATACATCGATGCCGGATATGGAACAGTTATAAACTGCCAATCTCCATGCCGTATGCGGATCCAAATTCATAAGGTTTATCATTACCGCGCGCAGGATCCCACCGTGCGCGACTATCATCACACGTTCACTTTCCCCGCCGAGGCATACTTCAACTGCTTGAGAGACTCTATTATATATTTGCTCCCAAGTCTCGGCATTCTCAGGTGTCGAAAAAAAACCGTCGCAATGCCACTTCGCGAGGGCTTTTATATCTTTTTTCATTATATCCGCCACGCGCTCTCCTTCCCAATCCCCGAAATTCATTTCAGTCAGCCCTTCAAGCGGGATAACCGGCTTTCCTCCGGATATTGCTTCAGCTGTTTGCATTGCCCTTTTAAGAGGACTCGAGTAAATTGGCGCTCCCTGCCAGCTTTTTAACCTTGCCGCAGTTTTCAATGCCTGTTGATATCCTTGATCGTTCAGCGGGATATCGGTTGAACCCTGAAAACGCGCTTCATTGTTCCATTCGGTCTTTCCATGCCTTATAAGAAGCAATTTCTTTTTTACTGTGAACATGTAACTCCTCCAACAATCAATTCACAATTCACAATGAAAAATAAAAATAAAAGCAGTCTTTTAGTTGTGCATTGTGAACTGTGCATTGTGCATTGCTCCATTATTATATCGCGAACCCACCTTCCAAGCCTGGCGCGCGTCTTCAGCCCCCCAAGCTGCTGTGAGAAGTTCCCTGAGCGTTATCCTTTTTCTATCGCGCAGATCATTCCACACGGATAATGGAAAATATGCCCATTCCCTGAAAATTGGCGTTCTTTGTCCGTCGCCATATGAAGCAAAGATCAAATATCCTTTCTGTGAGAAAAGCACAACCGGAGATACCGCTTGAGCTGCCATTCTGTGAATGTTCTCCTCCGATATCCCAAGTGAAGTCATTGATGCCACCGCTTCCGAGTCGGGTACTTGCGTAAGCGAAAACCATACCAGAACTATGGGTTCCGAGAACGCTATGTTTGGCGCGATACGATACCACAATTTTATCCTCGATACTGAATCGTGATCCCCTCTTGAGAGCGCAAGCCTTACAGCCCAATAGGCCGCTTTCGCCTCAGTTTTATTATCCAGCCGCGCCATTGCAAACGACTCATCGTAAATGAATAATTCATTGTCAACTATGTCCGGCTCCAAAATTCCTTTTAGTACAGCCGCAGTTCGAATATGCTCCCCTGGAGGAGAGGATGATGCCAACAGCGTACTTTTCAGTTTATCGACTACTTCCTGCGAAATAACCACTTGACGGCTGTCAAAATCAAAATGACGCGCTTCTCCATCGTAAAGGTAAATCTCTTCCTGTTCCGTGTTTCCGATTTTACATAGTTTCCAGCTTTCATACCCGTTTTGTATTCTTCCATGCAAATACCTGTTGTACGGAAGAAGCAGAATTACATTCTCCGGATCATAGCTATCTATAATACCGGGCGTTTTCGGCAACTCGACGATATTTCCGCGTGACATGAGTTCAAATATCATTTTTCCACCTCTTGTGCACCCAAAACCAAAGAGAAGGCTCTAACCTTACCGCGTTTTCGATGCATTTGCTGATTTCGCTTGTCATTGCATCTATACGCTCTTTTCGCGTCCCATTTTGCGGAACGCTTATAGCTTCTCCAAT
>WRBZ01000024.1 GCA_009784305.1 Synergistaceae bacterium | reverse complement strand
CAGAGGCGCAACATCGAAATCCGCAAGGGAGTTTTTGGTTTCATCCTGAAGAACCTTCGTATTGAACCAATAAAACAATCCCACATCATGATAAACAATTTGCAGATCCTGAGTACGGGAGGCGAAATCCTTCGGGCTGACAAAATGACACCTGTCATCCGAAATATAAAATCCACGCTGCGGTGGATGCTCAAATCCAACCGCGCACATTACAGCTTCAGGCGCTTTTTTAGTGCTGGTCCCTGTGTCCATTAGCCGCTTCCCCTTAACTAAAAGCTCACGCGTGACGAAAACCGATGTGCCGAAGAGGCAGCAGCAAGTTTCATATCCTTGTCCCGCAGCCAGAATTGCATGTCTTAATACATCAAGAGTACTGGCATAATCGCCGGCAAGTTCCAGCGGCCTTACAAAAGGCCGTATTGCTCCGAACTCACAGGCAATTTCAGCTATTTCATCATCCTCGGTAGAAACCACGACAGAATCAAAAAGCCCTGAATTCAGCGAAGCTTCCACAACCCAAGCAATAGCAGGTTTGCCCGCTAACAGTTTTACATTTTTTCCTGGAATACGCTTACTTCCCCCGCGAGCGGTTATTATCGCAATGCTTTTACTCTGGCTCATTCGTGGTGGACGCCGCTGGGGTGGACGTCGGGGATGCTGTCCCCTGCGTCATTTTGACTTAAAATCAACTTTTTTATCTCATCAATTGTGAGGAACCACCGGTTAGAGCCTGAACTATACTCAAATCCTTCAGGGACAGGGCTTCCTTTGGCTCCTATAAGATCCGTATGGTAGTAAATTGTATTGGCAAAAGATATGGCAGGGCATATCACATAATGACTTTCAAATTCAAGTGTTAGGTGACAATCATCCGCAGGGCACATGACTTCATGTAATTTTTCACCGGGGCGAATGCCGATTATTATATGCTGCTTTCCCGGAGCAAAAGCTTCCGCTATATCAACTATGCGCGATGAAGGAATTTTAGGAACGAATATTTCTCCGCCCTGCATGCGGATCAATGATTTTAGAACAAAAACTGCTCCCTGTTGCAGGGTTATCCAAAAGCGGGTCATCCTGACATCCGTAATGGGAAGAGGCTGCCCTTGCGAAACAAGTTTTCTGTACAGAGGAATAACGGAACCCCGGGAGCCTACGACATTTCCATAACGTACCACAGAAAAGCGCGTTCTGCATCCGCCGGCAATATTGTTAGCGGATACGAATAGCTTATCGGAACAAAGTTTTGTCGCTCCGTAAAGGTTTATCGGGTTTGCCGCTTTGTCGGTCGATAGAGCAATAACTCTTTCCACATCATTTGCTATAGAAGCTTCTATGACATTCTGCGCGCCCAATACATTTGTTTTTATACATTCCATGGGATTATATTCAGCAGCCGGAACTTGTTTCAATGCAGCCGCGTGCACTACGAAATCAACTCCGCGCATAGCCATTGTAAGGCGGGACAAATCTCTTACATCTCCAATAAAATATCTCATACATTTTTGGTCATATATTTGCTGCATCTCAAATTGTTTAAGTTCATCACGGGAATAAACGATGAGCCTGCGAGGTTTATAACATGCAAGAATCGTGCGGATGAATTCTTTTCCAAAAGAACCCGTCCCGCCGGTAATTAATATGTCTTTTCCGTCAAACATTATTAATCCTCCAATAATAGTATAAGGGCATAAAAATAATCGGACAACCTGTTCAAATACCGCAGAACATCGCTTCCTATCCGCCCTTCCTTGAAAAGAGCAACGCTCAATCGTTCAGCTCGTCTGGTTATAGTTCTGGCAATATGCAGCGCTGCACTAAGTTGAGATTCGCCCGGCAACAGAAAAATAAAATTCTCAACTTTAGACTCCGCTTGCGCTATTACCTCTTCGAGCGGTTCTATCAGCGGACATTCACAGCCTTCACAATGGGCTATATGTCCCATAAGCAGTCCCAGTTCACGTTCGATATATAAAATATTTTCATAAGTTTTTCCATTGGAGAGAACACGCGCCGCTCCAGCATGAGCCTGACATTCGTCAATTGCGCCAATCAGACACATTATAGGATCATCCTTGCTGACTTTTGCCCCGTTTCCTATAGAAGTTTCTCCGGTATCTCCGCTGCGCGAAGAAATTATCATTATTACAATCCTCCATTGTTATACAGCTAAAAAAAAACCGCCCCTAAAAGGCGGGTGGTTTTTTTACACATTATGACCTAAGTAATTGAAGAACCGCTTGAGGAAGCTGATTAGCCTGTGCTAACATTGAAGTGCCGGATTGAGAAAGAATCTGCATTTTCGTGAAATTCATCATTTCTTTAGCCATATCCAGATCCCGTATCCTGCTTTCAGCAGCCGTTAGATTTTCAGCGGTTGTTGTAAGGCTGTTTACTGTGTGTTCCAATCTATTCTGGAATGCGCCAAGGCGCGATCTCTGAGCGGAAACAAGCGTCATTGCATGGTCTAATATGCCAAGAGACCTGGTGGCTGATTCTCTGTCCGTAACAACTATTTTAAGAAGCCCGAGAGAATTCATTCCCATATTCCCCATGTCTATTGCCATGTCTTCACCCTGATTTGCGCCTATCTGGAATATTGTGCTGTTATCCACAAGATGCAGAACGGAGACATAATCCGTATCTTTTTTCATTAAGTTAAACCTTTTATTTCTATCGTCCCAAGTAACCTCAATATTTGCCATAGGATCAATTTCCACGTCAACATTAGGATGCACAACCCCCACCAGCATGTTGCCCGTGATTAAGACATTGCTTGCTACCGTTGCTCCCGTGTGCGCATCCAGTACCGATACGCTGAACTGGTTTTCTCTGGCTTGAGTTATTACATTCAAAGACAAAGCTTTAATTAGCTCTTCATTACCCGCAAAAGACAGCTTTCCGCCTTCGCCCGCTATCATTGATCGGATTATGTACGTTCCCGCAACGGATTGCGATGTGTTCTCGACTATTTCGTTTTCCGTAACATATGTTACGAAGCGCGTTGTATCATCTACCGCATATTTTGCCTGCTCCAAACCGATAGCTATGGCATTATTCAGCTTTTGCTGCAATGTACCCAGAGTATCAGTTGAATAAACAGTTACGGTCGTTGTTTTTCCGTTCCCTTGACTTATTGTTAAAGTTTGCGGTTCGTTAAGCATAAAGCTGCCGTTAGCATCCCAGAATTTATCCAAGTCACGAAGTTGAGTATCGTTTGAACCGACTTGCCCTATATATGTAGCGATAAATGTTGCGATAGTGGAGCCGGCAGTTCCGGTACCGGGTTTATAAGTATTTTTAAATGTCAGGGCAATATCATTTTCGTAAACCATCCCATTAGCGGTATTTAAGTAAAATGAACGGAAATGAACCTCTTTTCCTTGAATGCCCGATCCAACCGCAAATTGTATTGTAGGAAGCGAATCTCCCCATCTTCCTCCCCACATAGCATTTTGCGTTCCTGATATTGAGAATAAAGAAGCGCCTGAGTTCGTTCCTGCGTTTTGTTTTATGACTCCAACAGTAATCTTGTCGCCGACGCTATAGCCGCACTCATCGATAGATCCTGTCTTAAGGCTGAAAAAATTATCGTTGCTTATCCCAAAAGCCGTCCATCTAGCGACATCACCCTCTTTGACCTGAAGGTTATCCAAAACAAAAGTACGGGCAATTCCCGCAGTGTCGAGCGTTTGGGCTATAACTTTGAAATTGACGGTTTTGGAAACTGCATCCACATTTGTGACTTCAAACAACATTTGGACTGAGCCTGAGAATGTCCCGGCATCTGCTGAGAACGATAATCCATACGGAGCCGTAGCATCGGAACCTGTAGTAACGCCAAATGATTGGATAACTCTCGCATTATAAGAATTAGAAGCAGAGATAACTTTTGAATAAACTGTATAATTCCCAGCCGGAAGGTTATCTATCGTAATACCCTTTAAAGAAGCTTCATCTATTGAGAGATTGGATATGACATTTTTATGTTTAATTTTAAAGATATCGCTCTTCTTCACTTCCCCCTGACCAGGGATGGCTTTAACAACGATTTTATAGTTTCCGTCCGCTGAATTTTTCTGGTTAAATTGATCGGTCTGACGCAAAGCTCCTCTTATGTAGGCTTTAGTCTCTAACGTATCGGACGACCATAAAGCCGCGCCGCTGCCGTCCAATAACTTTCGTTTATTAAATTGTGTGGTATTGGCTATACGGTCAATTTCCTCACGGAGCTGATTTATCTCTATTTGTATATAAGCCCTGTCCTGTTGCGTTAAGGTATCATTAGCAGCTTGAACCGCAAGTTCTCTCATCCTTTGGATTATCGCCTGAGTTTCCGCCAGTGCGCCTTCAGCCGTTTGCACCATTGAAATACCGTCCTGCGCGTTTCTCGCGGCCATATCAAGGCCCCTAATCTGCCCGCGCATTTTCTCCGATATAGCAAGGCCTGCCGCATCATCCGCCGCGCTGTTGATACGCAGGCCGGAAGAAAGCTTTCCTATTGATTTGGCAAGTTCAGTATTCGTAATATAGAGATTATTATAGGCATTCAAAGCTGGTATATTGTGATAAATACGCATGGAGCTTCCCCTCCTGAGATTCTTAATTAAATATTTTGTCCGGCGTCCTTCCGAACAGACTTACCTAATTTATTATCGGAAAATGTAAGGAAACTCTTTAGAAAAAATTTTTTACTGCCTCAATAACTATCCGGCGCAGTTCTGGTGTTTCCATCGCGAGTTTTACGTTAGCTGCAAACCAGCCATCTTGCGTTCCGCAGTCAAAGCGCTCCCCTTTATAAATAACTCCCCATACAGGCTCCTCCTGAAGCAAGCGCCTTAAAGCGTCCGTTAGTTGAAGCTCTCCTCCTATCCCGGCTTCAGTGTCGGAAAGTATCTTAAAAATTTTCGGTGAAAGTATATACCTTCCGATTATGGCTAATCGGCTTGGGGATTCATGAACGGAAGGTTTTTCAACCATATCGCGAATTTTGTAAATTCCTTCCGTTTCATCAAATACATCGGCATCAACTATTCCATAGCGTGAAACTTCTGAACGGGGAACTTCTTCAAGAGCTATTACCGATCCGCCAAGTTTTTCATGCACCCGGATAAGCTGACTTAAAGCCGGAGATTCCGCTTTAATAACATCATCCGGAAGTATAACCCCAAAATAGCTGTCCCTGCATATCGGTTCCCCGCATAAAACAGCATGTCCAAGGCCTAACGGTTCAGGTTGGCGCACGTACATGAAATTAGCCATTGAAGCTATGGCATGGATTATTTCATATAGTTTAATGCTACCTTTTGATTTTAAAAGGTTTTCCAATTCAAAAGAGCGGTCGAAATAGTCTTCTATAGATCGCTTTGTTCTGCCGGTTATTATGACAATATCATTACATCCGGAATTTACAGCCTCCTCGACCCCGTATGAGATTATGGGACGATTCACGAGCGGCAGCATTTCTTTCGCTATTTCCTTCGTTACGGGAAGAAACCTCGTCCCCAACCCGGCAGCTGGAAAAAGGCACCGCGAAATTTTGGGGCTCATATTATTATTCCTTTGCATAAACCCGGAAAATATCCATAAGGTACAGCATAGTTTTTTTCATTAGCTCCTCATCGGCTGCTTCAACAAATAGGCGAAGCAGCGGTTCTGTCCCCGAATTGCGAATAAGAACCCTCCCTCGCCCTTCGAGCCTAAGTTCAGCCTCTGCAGTAGCGTTCTGTATAAACTCGCGCTCCACCGTAATTCCTGCCGCCAACTTGATGTTTTTTAATTGCTGAGGATATGGTTTGAATCTGTCCGCCAATGTATCGATATTTTCATCAAGCGCGTTGCAAGCCTTAAGAAACAAGAAAGTGGTAAATAGTCCATCTCCTGTATTTGTATAAGGAAAAACAACTATATGCCCTGACTGCTCCCCTCCAAGACACGCCTCAGATTCCTTCATTTTTTCCAGCACGTAACGGTCGCCCACAGGACAACGGAACAATTGTATGCCATCTTCCGCCAGTTTTTCTTCAAGAACTCTGTTACTCATAACTGTTGCAACGACTCCTGAGCCAAGCCCGCCTTTTGCGGCAAGCCAGCGTCCCAGGACCCAAAGCATAATATCTCCGTCTATAATTCGACCAAGGCTGTCAACCATAAGCACCCTGTCGGCGTCTCCGTCATAAGCGACTCCAACAGAATATTTATTGTTGATAACATTTTTTACCAGATGCTCGATGTACATTACCCCAACGCTTTCATTGATATTGAGCCCATTTGATTCAGCGCCTATGAGAGAAAATGAGGCTCCAATTTCTTTCAATAAAATCGGCATGACAGAAGCAGCCGCTCCATGAGCGCAATCAAATACCATTGAAGGGGGGAGGTTTTCGCCATACTCTGAGAGTGAAGCAATACGTTTGGCATAGTTTTCCAGCATATTCGGGATTCTGCGTATTCCGCCGATGGAAGCTCCTCCGGGACGCCATTCATCAGTAAAACTGTCTCCAAATATGTCCTCTATCGTGATCTCAGCGTTATCAGAAAGTTTAAATCCTTGCCCGTCAAGGAATTTTATACCATTATACTCGGCTGGATTATGAGATGCGCTTATGACAGCGCCGCCCTCAGCGGCTAAATTCTGGATAGCAAAACTTACCCCCGGTGTGGGTATAACGCCGAGAAGCAAAACTTCAGCTCCGGCGGAAGCCATACCGGAGGAAAGTGCAGATTCAAGCATCATTCCTGATTTTCTTGTATCCCTGCCTACGACTATACGAGGACGCGGAATCCCGCTTTCCACAAGATATCTTATATAAGCCCTGCCAAGCCTCAAAGCCATTTCAGGCGTCATCATCCCCTGATTAGCCAAATCTCTTACCCCGTCGGTCCCAAACAGGCAACGCTCCTTAATGTTTTCTTTCAGCATAGTGTAAAATCCTTTCCAACCTATTCCGGTTCACTTGATATTGAGACCATATAAGGCTCCACCTTCACAACCTTAAATGAATCTGAATTGATCCTGGTTCTCACAGGAAGATTAGCTTGTTTTGAAAACAAATTTTCAGCGTTAACATAAGCCGTAATATCAATGCTTTCAGCGGTTGATCTATTGATATTTGACGGCAGCCCCTCTATTGTTACCGTTACAGTAGAAGGAAATGCCTTCCAGATTACCTGCCCTCCGCCCTCAATTTTCAAAGGAATATTAGCAATTTCTTTTGTAGCGGATATTGGCTGCAAAGTCACAGTTACCCTTACAGTCCCCTCCCCAAGCACCTTTATCGATCTATCCTGCGGAGGCCTGATCGAAACTGCCATGCTCGCTGATTCCCTTATATCGGTTATATTAACAGTATCGGTTTCAATAAATGCCAATTTATCCAATAGCTCTTTAGGCCCTTCGACCAAAATTTCAGCAGGAGCAACTGTAGTTGAGAGAACCGCGTAATCCTCATCAGGCGTCCCGCTCATGCGCGCTTTAATCGGGGTCATCCGGCGTGGGCTTCCGCTGACGAGAGCAGCTTTTATCCTGATTTGCTGAGGTTCTATACTAACATGTTCATCGAAAGGTTCAGAACTCTCGAATTCAGGCGGTAAAAACAATTCCTTCCCCGATCTAAGCTCTTCTGCCGTAGGTGAAATTTTTATCTTCCCTATACGCGCAATGTCCTTTTCTATCCCTCTTATGGTGACTTGTTTGGGAACAATCTCAACGGAATCCAGATAAAATCCAGCCGGAAGATCTTTGGGAAGAACGACTTCAACATCAACAAGACGGTCAGCGTAACGGATAAATTCAATATCTGCCTGATAAGGACGAAGCTCCCTAAGCCTTATTCCACTTGGAAGAGTTACGTTTATAGGGAGCATGTAGCGTCCCGCCGTGAGACCCCGGGCATCTACTTCACAAGTTATTTTCGTTGAGTTTAAGTCATAAATTTCATTATCATGCCCGGAAACATAAACCCATACTTCATTCAATCTATTTTTTATTTCAAGCTGGGGAGCTACGTTAACATATTCGATCCTGCATGATATTGCCCTGCGCATCTCTGTATCCTCCCCCTCCCCGATTACATAGACCCACAATCCAACAGCAATAATAATTGATACTATCCACAAAGAAAACGGTTTTGTGAGGATATCGTCAATTTTTTGAAAATACATTGGCAAATCTCCTCCAGAAAAATTTTATGTTCGATAAAAAAGCACGGCGCGTTTCATCCCGTATTCCTGAAAAATAATAATTTAAAAGTTTCCTTATCTGAGCTTCTTTCATATTCCGGGATAAACGACCCTTATACACCATGGAGATCTCAGCGCGTTCCTCCGAAGCCACCAAAACTATGGCATCAGAAACATCAGTTATTCCGATAGCGGCTCTATGTCTTGTACCAAACCATCTTGACAATTCCACATTCTCTGAAAGAGGAAGATAACAGGCGCCCGCTATTATTTGATTTCTATTGATTATTGCAGCGCCGTCATGGAGAGGGTTGTCTTTCCAGAAAATCGATATTATCAATTCCTGGCTGATTTTAGCGTTTATTCTTACCGCGCTCCTCCAGTATTCTTTTAATCCTGTCCCCTGCTCAAAAACAAGAAGGGCTCCAATTTTATTTGCTTTAAAATAAAGAAGCGCTTCCAATATTTCTTCCGTCCTTGTTTCCGCTTCTTCCTTTTTTATTCTGTGTCGCCATAAATTTCCTCTTCCTATCTCTTCAAGGAAATTTCGTAATTCCGGCTGGAATAATACAGTCAGGGCGATAAATAAAACCGCAAAAAAATGGTTGAAAATCCAAGACATAAGACGAAACTCGAAGAAATCTACAACAACCGCCAATACTCCAAGCATTAAAAAACCCTTTATTAGCTGTACTGCGCGTGTGCCGGCCAAAAACACCAGCGCGCGATTAATTAAAAGGGCTACTACGAAAATATCGAAAAAATCATTTATTCGAAAATTTCCCCACATGTATTTACCTATACAATAAGACGAACCTTACCGCGATATATATGCCCGCGTATACCGTCGATCGTAATCACATCATAACCCGCAAGCAAACTGGTGGCATCTAAAACTCCGACGATGCATGGAATGTTTTTTTCCATGGCGCAAAGCGCCCCTATTGATTTTACACTTGAACTTTCGGCTATAACAGCGCCCGCTTTGTTTACGAATGGCAGATAGTCTTTGTTCAGGTTGCGGACAACAAGAACACAGCTTTCATCAAGTTTATCAATTAATTCATCATCGGAATGAGCTATAAAAAGTTTACCCGAGAACGATTTTCTGACCAATGGAAACCCGGAGGCTATTACTGCCGCTGACGTATGTACTTCAAGCATATTGGTCGTCCCGGACAGTCCAAAAGGCACTCCGCCCGTCAGAACAAGCAGTTCCCCCTCTTTTATGTATCCATTCCTAATGCTTGCGCTGATAGCTTCTTCGGTAGCCATTGACTGGCTCGCAAACTCAGATACGCGGAACGGCAGCACCCCCCACCAGAGAGCTAATTCCCTCCATGTTTTAATTGACGGGGTAGCCGCAAGTATTTTACAATCAGGCCTGTTTTTACTGACCATGCGCGCTGATACTCCGCTCTTCGTCAGTGATACTATCGCGGAAGCCTCTACTTCCTGAGCCACTAACACGGCAGCGCTGCTAACAGCATCAGGAACGCCTTTTATTCCCTGTTTATGTGTAAATGGAACGCTCCATTTTAAAAGCTCCTGTTCAGCTTTTGAAACTATGTTTCTCATAGTGTGAACTGCCAGTACAGGATAAAGACCGCCGGCTGTTTCGCCGGACAACATAACCGCATCAGTCCCGTCAAACACAGCATTTGCCACATCGCTTGCTTCAGCTCTCGTCGGACGCGGGTTACGGATCATTGAATCCAACATCTGAGTCGCAACGATAACCACTTTACCTTTTGCGCGGCATATTCCTATTATGCGCTTCTGCACCAGAGGAACTTCTTCAGTCGCTATCTCAACTCCAAGGTCTCCTCGTGCCACCATAACGCCATCTACGGCATCTGTTATTTCATCAAGGTTTTCAACAGCATGACGAGTCTCTATTTTTGCTATTATTTTCATACTTCCTTGAAGTTCATCTATAAGTCTCCGAACTTCTAAAATATCTGAACGTTTTTTTACAAATGAAACGGCCAGGTATTCCATTCCATTTTCAATTCCCCATTTAATATCTTCTTTGTCCTTTTCGGACAGAGCAGGCAGCGATAAGTCAGTTCCCGGCATATTTAATCCCTTTTTATCTGAAAGCCGTCCTCCAACTATTACCTT